>NZ_JBLYZG010000111.1:0-7777 GCF_049310245.1 Endozoicomonas sp. ALB115
CAACAGGGCCGTGGCCGCCCTGTTGCCTCTCGTGAACGCACAGAAAGACCAATTTAATGCCCAGGGAATCGCCAACCTGTTGTGGGCCATGGCGAAACTTGTGGACAATGGGCAGGAGCGGACACCAGTGCTCAACGAGGCCGTGGCCGCCCTGTTGCCCCACGTGAACGCACAAAAAGACCAATTTATTGCCCAGCATGTTGCCAACCTGCTGTGGGTCATGGCGAAACTGGTGGACAATGGGCAGGAACAGACACCAGAGTTCAACGAGGCCGTAGCCGCACTGTTGCCCTGCGTGAACGTACAAAAAGACCAATTTAATGCCCGGGATATCGCCAACCTGCTGTGGGCCATGGCGAAACTGGTGGACAACGAGCAGAAGCAGACACCCGGGCTCAACGAGGCCGTGGCCACGCTACTGCCCCACGTGAAAGTACAGAAAGCTGACTTTAAACCACAGGATATCGCCAACCTGCTGTGGGCCATGGCGAAACTGGTAGACAACAGGTACGAGCAGACACCAGAGTTCAACAAAACCGTGGCTGCGCTGTTGATCTGCGTGATCGTACAAAAAGCTAACTTTAACCCACAGGAAATCGCCAACCTGCTTTGGGCCATGGCAAAACTGGTGGATAACGGGCAGGAGCAAACACCGGGGCTCTACGAGGCCGTGGCCGCGCTGTTGCAACGGGTGAACACACAGGAAGACCAATTTAATGCCCGGGGTATTGCCAACCTGCTGTGGGCCACGGCCAAACTGGGTGAACTCATTGAGCTGAACGTGGCTACCTCTGCGTTCGAATCGATTGTCTATCGAATCAGTAATAACCTTCAGTTTACTCAGAATGAGATATCGATGTCTCTCTGGGGAGTCATGGTATGCTGTGCCAGGTTGTCTCTAGTCGCCAATGCCAATAAAAATAACGTAATTGAAAAGCACATGGATGACCTGTTGACTCGCCTGGAAAATAACTCGCCAGATAATGAAGAGGACCAATCCATCATGATCATGGCCTCAAGTTGGCTTGGCAGAGCGTGTTCGTTCAACCCCCATTACCAGACAACCATTTCAAAACATCAGGCCGACTTCCGCAATCAACTCCAATCATGCATGCCCTCTTTGAAGATTGAAGAAGAAAAGAGTCTGAACTCATTACCTCCGGTTGACCTGTTACTGCCAGATCACAACATGGTGATTGAAGTTCAGGGACCGTATCATTACGTCAATGGTGATTTCAAAACCAGGAAAGGTTCAACGCTGCTGAAAATCGCACTGCTGCAAAAAGCAGGATTTGAGGTCCTTGAAATCCCGGTTAACAGGCTTGGGAACCAGGATTTAATGAAACCATTTATTGATCAAATAAAGAAGAGAGCAAACAGCCAGTAATCGTCTCCCTGCCATCGTGACTCAGGAACCGTTTTCACAATTCAGAGTAGATGCTCTCCTCCAACCACTTGCGTTTATAAACCGTTCAACAAAATGAACTTCTGAACAGAACCGCAGTCTGCTTTTTATATTCTCATGAATTAATGAAATATAATTATGGATAGAAGATCTGCCGGTATCAGTGGTAAATACACAATATCTGGTAATAATTACAACCAACCGAATAGCCATGCCCCTTCTTCAGGGCGTGGACGATATAGGCATGCCACAGTCAGACCATGGGATCATCCCCCCCGAACTGTGCCGGGTCGCAATGAATTTTACCATTCTTCTGGCACACGCTCTTCTCAACATCTACAGTGCCGTTCAGTAAATCCTGCTGAAGATTTTAATGCCCTCATCACACAGGAAATAATGGATGATCTGTTGAGTAAATCGGATTATTTCGGTCATCGCTATAATGGAAAAAATCACAGTCAATTTGCCAGTTCAATTAAAGAATACACGTCAGCTGCTAAAAGACCGTTAAACCGGGCAGAACAAAGCCAGCTGATACGTATGCTGCAAAACTTTACCCCAACACGGAGCTGGAATTGGCGAAACCTGACGACAACACTTCATTCATTGACTTCAGCAGGTGTTTTTACCCCTCATTACCCCATGGATGAGCGTGTCAAGCTTACTCAAGCTCACTTATTGTCAACGCTACTGGATACAATAAGATTTAACTGCTGTCAAAAACCTCAAGCCAGGAATATCGATGCCCGGGGTATCGCCAACCTGCTTTGGGCCATGGCGAAACTGGTGGACAAAGGGCAGAAGCAGACACCGGAGTTTAACAAGGCCGTTGTCGCGCTGTTGCCCCACGTGAGCGCAATGAAAGACCAATTTAAGGCCCAGGGCATTGCCAACCTGCTGTGGGCCATGGCGAAACTGGTGGACAACGGGCTGGAGCCGACACCAGGGCTCAACGAGGCCGTGGTCGCCCTGTTGCCCCACGTGAAGGCACAGAAAGACCAATTCAATGCCCAGGCCATCGCCAACCTGCTGTGGGCCATGGCGAAACTGGTGGACAACGGGCTGGAGCGGACACCCGGGCTCAAAGAGGCCTTAGCCGCCCTGTTGCCCCTCGTGAACGTACAGAAAAACCAACTTAATACCCAGGGCATTGCCAACCTGCTGTGGGCCATGGCGAAACTGGTAGACAACCAACTGGAGTGGACTCCAGGGCTCAAAGAGGCCGTGACCGCCCTGCTGCCCCTCCTGGACGCACAGAAAAACCGACTTAATGCCCAGAACATTGCCAACCTGCTGTGGGCCATGGCGAAACTGGTGGACAACGGGCTGGAGCAGACACCAGGGTTCAAAGAGGCCGTGGCCGCCTTGTTGCCCCACGTGAACGCACAGAAAAACCAATTTATTCCTCAGGGTATCGCCAACCTGCTGTGGGCCATGGCGAAACTGGTGGACCACGGGCTGGAGCAGACACCAGGGCTCAACGAGGCCGCGGCCGCCCTGTTGCCTCTCGTGAACGCACTGAGAGACCATTTTATTCCTCAACATATCGCCAACCTGTTGTGGGCCATAGCGAAACTTGTGGACAATGGGCTGGAGCAGACACCAGAGCTCAACGAGGCCGTGGCCGCCCTGTTGCCCCTCGTGCACGCACAGAAAAACCAACTTAATGCCCAGGGCATTGCCAACCTGCTGTGGGCCATTACGAAACTGGTGAACAACGGGCAGGAGTGGACACCAGAGTTCAATGCGGCCGTGGCCGCCCTGTTGCCCCTCGTGAACGCACAGAAAAACCAACTTAATGCCGTGGGAATCGGCAAACTGTTGTGGGCCATGGCGAAACTGGTGGACATCGGGCAGGAGCAAACACCAGAGCTCAAGGAGGCCGTGGCCGCCCTGTTGCCCCTCGTGAACGCACAAAAAGACCAATTTAATGCCCAGCATGTTGCCAACCTGCTGTGGGTCATGGCGAAACTGGTGGACAATGGGCTGGAGCAGATACCCGGGCTCAACGAGGCACTGGTCGCACTGTTGACCCGGGTGAACACACAGAAAGACCAATTTAATGTCCGGGATATCGCCAACCTGCTGTGGGCCATGGCAAAACTGCTGGGCAACGAGCAGAAGCCGACACCCGGGCTCAACGAGGCCGTGGCCACGCTACTGCCACACGTGAAAGTACAGAAAGCTAACTTTAAACCACAGGATATCGCCAACCTGTTGTGGGCCATGGCGAAACTGGTAGACAACAGATATGAGCAGACACCAAAGTTCAACGAAACCGTGGCTACGCTGTTGACCTGCGTGATCGTACAAAAAGCTAACTTTAACCCACAGGAAATCGCCAACCTGCTGTGGGCCATGGCAAAACTGGGGGATAACGGACAGGAGCAAACACCAGGGCTCAACGTGGCCGTAGCTGAGCTGTTACACCGGGTGAACGCACAGGAAGAGCAATTTATTGCCCAGCATGTTGCCAACCTGCTGTGGGCCACGGCCAAACTGGGTGAACTCATTGAGCTGAACCTGGCTACCTCTGCGTGCGAATCGCTTGTCTATCGAATCAGTGAGAACCTTGAGTTTTCCAGGGAAGAGATATCAATGTCTCTCTGGGGAGTCATGGTATGCTGTGCCAGGCTGGCTCTGGACTCCAATGCCAATAAGAATAACGTTTTTGAAAAGCACATGGATGACCTGTTGACTCGCCTGAAAAATAAATCGCCGCATGATGAAGAGGATCAATCCACTATGATCATGGCCTCAAGCTGGCTTGGCAGAGCGTGTCCGGTCGTCCGCCATTACCAGACAGCCATTTCAAAAACCCAGGCCGAATTTCGCCATCAACTCCAATCCTGTATGCCCTCTTTGAAGATTGAAGAAGAAAAGAGTTTGAACTCATTGCCTCCGGTTGACCTGTTACTGCCAGATCACAACATGGTGATTGAAGTTCAGGGACCGTCTCATTACGTGGGTGGTGATTTCATAACCAGGAAAGGTTCGACGCTGCTGAAAATCGCACTGCTGCAAAAATCAGGATTTGAGGTCATTGAAATCCCGGTTAACCGGCTTTACAACCAGGTTTTAATGAAACCATTTATTGATCAAATAAAGAAGAGCGCAAACAGCCAGTAATCGCCTCCCTGCCATCATGACTCAGGAACCGTTTTTACAATTCAGAGTAGATGTTCTCCTCCAACCGCTTGCGTTTATTAACCGTTCAGCAAAATGAACTTCTGAACAGAACAGCAGTCTGCATTTTATATTCTCATGAATTAATGAAATATAATTATGGATAGAAGATCTGCCGGTATCAGTGGTAAATACACAAGATCAGTTAATAATTACAACCAACCGAATAGCCATGCCCCTTCTTCAGGGCGTGGGCGATATAGACATGCCACAGTCAGACCATGGGATAATCCCCCCCGCAATGCCCCGGGGCGCAATGAATTTTACCACTCTTCTGGCACACGCTCTTCTCAACATCTACAGTGCCGTTCAGTAAACCCTGCTCAAGATTTTAATGCCCTCATCAAACAGGAAATAATGGATGATCTGTTGAGTAAATCGGATCATTTCGGTCATCGCTATGATGGGAGAAATCACGGGCAATATGCCAGTTTAATTAAAAAATACACGTCAGCTGCTGAAAGACCTTTAAATCGAACAGAACAAAGCCAGCTGATGCGTTTGCTGCAAAATTTTACCGCAACACGGAGCTGGAATTGGCGAAGCCTGACGACAACACTTCACTCATTGACTTCAGCGGGAGTTTTTACCCTGCATCAACCCATGGATGAGCGAGTTAAACTTACTCAGTCTATCTTATTGTCAACGCTATTTGATGCAATAATATTTGACTGCAAACAAAAACCTCCAGCCAGGGATATTGATGCCCGGGGTGTCGCCAACCTGCTGTGGGCCATGGCAAAAATGTTGGACAACGGGCAGGAACGGACACCAGAGTTCAACGAGGCCGTTGTCGCGCTGTTGCCCCACGTGAACGCACAGAAAGACCAATTTAAGGCCCAGGGCATTGCCAACCTGCTGTGGGCCATGGCGAAACTGGTGGACAACGGGCTGGAGCGGACACCAGGGCTCAACGAGGCCGTGGTCGCCCTGTTGCCCCACGTGAACGTACAGAAAGACCAATTTCAGGCCCGGGCCATTGCCAACCTGCTGTGGGCCATGGCGAAACTGGTGGACAACGGGCTGGAGCGGACACCATGGCTCAAAGAGGCCTTAGCCGCCCTGTTGCCCCTCGTGAATGCACAGAAAAACCAACTTAATGCCCAGGGCATTGCCAACCTGCTGTGGGCCATGGCGAAACTGGTGGACAACGAACTGGAGCGGACACCGGGGCTCAAAGAGGCCGTGGCCGCCCTGCTGCCCCTCCTGGACGCACAGAAAAACCGACTTAATGCCCAGAACATTGCCAACCTGCTGTGGGCCATGGCGAAACTGGTGGACAACGGGCTGGAGCAGACACCTGGGTTCAAAGAGGCCGTGGCCGCTCTGTTGCCCCACGTGAACGCACAGAAAGACCAATTTATTCCTCAGCATATCGCCAACCTGCTGTGGGCCATGGCGAAACTGGTGGACAATGGCCAGGAGCAGACACCGGGGCTCAACGGGGCCGTGGCAGCCCTGTTGCCTCTCGTGAACGAACAGAAAGACCAATTTATTCCTCAACATATCGCCAACCTGCTGTGGGCCATGGCGAAACTGGTGGACAATGGGCAGGAGCAGACACCGGGTCTCAACGGGGCCGTGGCCGCCCTGTTGCCTCTCGTGAACGCACAGAAAGACCAATTTATTCCTCAGCATATCGTCAACCTGCTGTGGGCCTTAGCGAAACTGGTGGACAATGGGCAGGAACAGACACCGGGGCTCAACAGGGCCGTGGCCGCCCTGTTGCCCCTCGTGAACGCACAGAAAAACCAACTTAATGCCCAGGGAATCGCCAACCTGTTGTGGGCCATGGCGAAACTGTTGGACAACGGGCAGGAGCGGACACCAGAGCTCAACGAGGCCGTGGCCGCCTTGTTGCCCCACGTGAACGCACAAAAAGACCAATTTATTGCCCAGCATGTTGCCAACCTGCTGTGGGTCATGGCGAAACTGGTGGACAATGGGCAGGAACAGACACCAGAGTTCAACGAGGCCGTAGCCGCACTGTTGCCCTGCGTGAACGCACAAAAAGACCAATTTAATGCCCGGGATATCGCCAACCTGCTGTGGGCCATGGCGAAACTGGTGGACAACGAGCAGAAGCAGACACCCGGGCTCAACGAGGCCGTGGCCACGCTAATGCCCCACGTGAAAGTACAGAAAGCTAACTTTAAACCACAGGATATCGCCAACCTGCTGTGGGCCATGGCGAAACTGGTAGACAACAGGTACGAGCAGACACCAGAGTTCAACAAAACCGTGGCTGCGCTGTTGATCTGCGTGATCGTACAAAAAGCTAACTTTAACCCACAGGAAATCGCCAACCTGCTTTGGGCCATGGCAAAACTGGTGGATAACGGGCAGGAGCAAACACCAGGGCTCTACGAGGCCGTGGCCGCGCTGTTGCACCGGGTGAACGCACAGGAAGACCAATTTAATGCCCAGGGTATTGCCAACCTGCTGTGGTCCACGGCCAAACTGGGTGAACTCGTTGAGCTGAACGTGGCTACCTCTACGTTCGAATCGCTTGTCTATCGAATCAGTAAGAACCTTCAGTTTACTCAAAAAGAGATATCGATGTCTCTCTGGGGCGTAATGGTATGTTGTGCCAGGTTGTCTCTGGTCGCCAATGCCAATAAAAATAACGTACTTGAAAAACACATGGATGACCTGCTGACTCGCCTGGAAAATAACTCGCCATATAATGAAGAGGATCAATCCATCATGATCATGGCCTCAAGTTGGCTTGGCAGAGCGTGTCCGTTCGTCCGCCATTACCAGACAGCCATTTCAAAAACACAAGCCGACTTCCGCAATCAACTCCAATCATGTATGCCCTCTTTGAAGATTGAAGAAGAAAAGAGTTTGAACTCATTACCTCCGGTTGACCTGCTTCTGCCAGATCACAACATAGTGATTGAAGTTCAGGGACCGTCTCATTACGTGGGCGGTGATTTCAAAACCAGGAAGGGTTCGACGCTGCTGAAAATCGCACTGCTGCAGAAATCAGGATTTGAGGTCATTGAAATCCCGGTTAACAGGCTTTGGAACCAGAGTTTAATGAAACCATTTATTGATCAAATAAAGAAGAGAGCAAACAGCCAGTAATCGCCTCCCTGCCATCGTGACTCAGGAACCGTTTTCACAATTCAGAGTAGATGCTCTCCTCCAACCACTTGCGTTTATAAACCGTTCAACAAAATG
>NZ_JBLYZG010000112.1:0-7458 GCF_049310245.1 Endozoicomonas sp. ALB115
TTTTAGTTGAAGAATTGTGCGGACATGATTTTTTTACCTTGTCTGCAGCCCTTATGGCTGTAGTGCTTCAGAGTTCATCGGGAATTGCTGCCAAAGCAGTGTTCAACCGTCGTCATTAAGTGAACGATTAATTACTCCAGGATGCCTTAATACCGACCAATTCACCTATTTTACCGGTATACATCCCTTCAATGACAATGACAATGACAATGACAATGACAATGACAATGATATTTATTGCACTTACACTGATAAAACCCTGCCCGAACAGATGGCAGAATTAGTCGATCACGGAATCATTAGCGTAATTGAGCACGCAGGAAACATAATTTACCATGGTGCAAAGAACACCTTTGAATGTATCAATCAAGGGCTTACCTGGCGACAGTATATTGATGAATCTGTGTGCGTTAGTATGGATGCAGGTACTTGTAGTTCTCTTGGTGGATATACTTCTACAGGTAGCAGTATATGTTCGCCGGCAATTGACCTTCAAAGTTCTGCCAGTAAATTATGCAGTAGAGATCTTGTGGAGCTGTGTAAATGGCAGAACTCTTAGGGTGGACATTAAGCTTACCCCTCCATTTTCAATGGCTTTTGAATGGAACCACGAAGGACACCAAGAGCACGAAGGAAAAGAAAATCTCTTCTTCGTGCTCTTGGTGTCCTTCGTGGTTCCATCTTTAACTTCCCGAAGAGGGGAGTAGATGCTTAATGTCTACCCTAAGTAGCAGAACTAGTAGGCTTATTATGCTCCGAGAATAGACTGCCCCTTTTTTGCCACAGAGTCACAGAGGAAAAGATTTTTTCTTTCATCCGTGCCTCCGTGACTCCGAGGCAAGTTTTTTTCTATCCAGGATGAGTCTGCGGTGGTTTAAGCAAGGCATTCGCCGACGAACTCTCGCCAGTTCATCCAGATCCAGTTCTGCCATAATCACCGCAGCCCCTTCTGCAGGGGCTTGTGCCAGAATATCCCCCCAGGGTGAAATGATCATACTGTGGCCATAGGTCTGTCGGCCATCAGGGTGGGTACCCGCCTGATTGGCTGCCAACACATAACATTGGTTTTCAATCGCCCTGGCTCTCAACAGCACTTCCCAATGGGCTGCACCGGTTACTTTTGTGAAGGCAGAAGGTATGGTTAATATGGTTGCCCCCTGCGCCACCAGAGTGCGAAATAACTCGGGAAAGCGAAGGTCATAACAAATTGACAGGCCAATCGTTGCCTCACCAATATCCACCAGCCCTAACCCGGCTCCGGGGATAAAATCATCGGATTCTCTATACCGACCTTTACTGTCAGATACCTCGACATCAAACAGGTGCATTTTGTTGTAGCAGGTGACTTCATCCCCTGCGGGGCTATACACAAGACATGAGGCATGGTTGCGCCCGTCACTAATATCCCGCACAGGTACTGAACCGCCCACAAGCCAGCTACCCAATGTTCTGGCTGTTGATGCCATCCATTCCCTTATTTCATCCGCTTGCAGAGCCGCTTCAGCCTGGGGGCCTCCAAGCATGGCAAAGCATTCGGGTAATACAATAATGTCTATTTGCTGTTGTTGATAAGCCGTTAACTGACTTTCAATATCCGCAAGATTTTTTGCCACAACCCGGCCCGAGCAAACCTGAACCACCGCCGCCTTGAGTCTACTCATTATTATTTGCCTGTGCTTTTTCGCTGGATGGATGATAATTTATTTCTCGCGTGACTTCATAACACCACAAGATCGTCAACAACATGTGCCTTATAGTTTTTTCATGGCAGCCTGATAGCCAGTATCCACTGATTCTGGCGGCCAATCGAGATGAATTTTATCAACGCCCGACACAGGCAACCGACTTCTGGAACGATTCGCCCGATGTCTTTGGAGGCCGGGACCTGGAAGCTGGCGGCAGCTGGCTGGCCATTAACAAAAATGGCCGCTTTGCTGCCGTTACCAACTACAGGGAAGTTCCCAGCCCTGCTGGCTTATATTCCAGGGGGGCGCTGGTGGCCAACTTTGTCACAGGTTCCCAGTCGGCATCTGACTATTTACAGGCGGTTCAGCAACAGAGCGATAAATGGTCAGGGTTCAATCTCCTGACTATGGATTCAACCGGCCTTTATTACTTGAGCAACCGCGCAAAAGACCACAGTATTGCTCCTCTCCCCCCCGGGATCTATGGTTTGAGCAACCACCTGCTGGACACACCATGGCCAAAGCTTATGAGAGCACGTACTGGCTTTACCAGGGCAATCAAAGAGTCCATCCCCCCCGTTAGCAAACAGCTTATTGAACTGATGCACGATAATTATCAACCACCGGAGGAACAATTACCGGATACCGGGGTCAGCAAAGAGGTAGAAAAACTGATTTCCAGCTGCTTTATTGCCAGTAAAGAGTACGGTACCCGCAATACCAGCGTATTGATGATTGATCATCACCATCAGCTGCAATGGGTGGAACAGGAGTACCTGTCGGAAGGCGCTGTCGGTGAACAGCGTCAGTTCAAATTCACACTGGAGCAGAATCAGCTAAGCTAGTACATCAATTGCAAGTTGCCCGATTGAACTAAGGATTTCCTATGCTTAACCGCTTTTGCCCGTTACTGCTTCTCTCTTTGTTGGCACTGCCGATCAGTACCCTGGCTATCGATAACTGGATAGCCGTTGGTTCAGCGAAAGCCAGGGTCAGTGAAAATACCTTAACCATTTTTCCCCAGATGGAAGAGTCCTACAGCAAGCTTCGTTTCCATATATCCAATGGCGATATCATCTTGCGTCAGGCTCGTATCTATCTGGCTAAAGGTGAGGTATTTCATATCAACCTGCAAAAAACCATTCGAGGTAAAAGAAATGGTGATGAGGTACAGGATTACTCAAGGACAGTGCCACTGAGCAGTTCACAGCAGAGCCCACTGGCGAAGATCAAGGTATTCTATAAATTCAAACAGCAGCAATTGGCAACCCAGCCGGTCATTGTTGAGCTGCTTGGTGTGCCTGTAACCTGAGATGGGAATAAGCGCTGCCCGTAAAAGACAGATTGCTTGCGCCTTTGCGGGAAGCGACCTTAGGAGCTGTCCTGAAATAATTTCCACATTTCTGGGTTTCAAAACTACGTTCGTCCTGAGTGCTGAGCTTGTCGAAGTATCGAAGGATGAACGGAGATCGAGTTCAAAATGTGGAAATTATTTCGGGACAATTCCTTAACAAGCCTCAGTCAAATGCGGAACTTATTGCGAGACAATGTCTTAATGACTCATAAGATGTTCATTCTGAGGATCATTCAGCCAGGCTTCCAGGATAATCTGGGCGGCCATGGCATCCACAGGGTTTGATCCGTAATGCCCTTTATGGCCAAGCTTGCTGGCCCATTCTTTGGCCTCAAAAGACGTCAGTCGTTCATCCGCTGGATAAAATGGCAGGTTGAAGCGTCCATGAATCCGGTTACCAAACTTTCTGGCGCGGCGCGACATGTCGGATTCTGAGCCATCCATATTCAATGGAATACCGACGACAATGGCATCGGGTTTCCACTCCATGATCAGGGCTTCAACCTGGCTCCAGTCCGGGATTCCATCTTTTGCTTTTAACGATGGCAGGGCGGAGGCGGTTCGGGTAATCACCTGCCCGGCCGCAACACCAATGTTACGGGTTCCGAAGTCAAAACCCAGTACGGTACTTAATTTCTTAGCGGTCATTGCTTTTTCAAAAGAAACTTATGCATGGCCAACCTGATCAGAAATCAGGTTGATATTGACACCCAGTGTACTGGCAGCGGCACTCAGTCTCAGGTGGTAAGGAGTATCGAAAACAATGGATGGATGGGCCTCACAGGTCAGCCAGACATTCTCGGAAATTTCCTTTTCCAGCTGACCCGCGCCCCAGCCTGCATACCCAAGAGCCACCAGTGCCTGCCTCGGACCTTTGCCTTTTGCCATGGCCACCAGTACATCGGTTGATGTCGCCAGTTGCAGCCCGGGGCATATCTGCAAGCTGGCATCCCAGCTGGATTCCCCTGAATTCAGCACAAAACCCCTCTCCTGGGATACCGGGCCTCCAGAGTATACCGCATGCTGACTCACGCCTGACTGCTCATGGTGATCAATGCCAATCTGTCGGAATATCTCGCTCATCGGCAGAGTGCTTGGTCGGTTCACCACAATGCCCAGGGCACCTTCCGGGCTGTGCTCACAGATAATGGTCAGCGTTTCAGCAAAAGAAGGGTCGGCCATGCCGGGCATGGCAAGAAGAAAGTGACTTTTGAAATTCTGGAAAGGGACACTGCTCATAGCGGCAGTATCAGGGTAAAGGGCATTTATGGCAAGTCTTGATACCTATATTCCCGCAATACAACAGGCCTTTACTGACTGAACAGTCGATCCCCCGGCTCAAAGCGCCAGGTACGTATGATCTCGACGATATCATAGCTCTTAAGCGTGTCGTCAAATGGGGCAAAGGGCGAAGCCATTCTGACAATGCGCACCGCAGCATCGTCCAGAACCCGATAACCCGATGAATCCAGTATCTCAACATTGGACAATGTGCCATCCCGGTTGATGGCAACCATCAAGCGCAGCTCGCCATAGAGCTTCTGCTTACGTGCCTTTTCCGGGTAGTTGATGTTGCCCACTTTCTCAACCTTCCGCCGCCAGGACTCTTTGTAAAATGCCCCGGCTTCCTGCAGGGTTGAGGCCGCTGTCAGCCTTTTGATACGAGGGCGTTTGGCAAACTCCTGGCGCTGCTGATGGAACTGGGCTTCAAGGCTGGCAATTTCATTTTTCAGGTCAATGTGCTTGCGTGGCTTGTCTTTTTCAACGGCAATAGGCTCTTGCTTTTCACGGTCATCGGTTGCCGAAACTTGCTGCTGGCTCTTTGCCCTGGTGGTAATACGGGTCTGTTCTGTCACGGCTTGCTCTGGTTGAGCCGCGGTTTGTGACTGTGGCTTGACTTCCTTGATGGTGTCTTCCTGAAACTGTGCCTGCTGGTCACTGGAGGGCAATGCTTTTTCATCCAGAGTACCGCTGCCCTGTTGATTGATCTGGGCCAGGTAGTCGGCTTCTTTGGGTTTCTCTTTGCTTTGATAGCTGGCCAGAGTCACTTCCAGGGTTGGCGGTGGGGCAGGCTTGTCATTAAAGCTAAACGTTATCCCCAGCACGATCAGAACGTGCAGAGCCCCCGCCATAAAAAGGGTAAAACCCAAACGGTCTGCCGTCGATACTGCTGCTGATGAAATGGTCGCTGGCTGAGTCATAGCTTTCTGATTACTGCTTTCCCTGGTAAAGCCCGATGGCAGAGCCGTCCTGATTACTACAATTGAGCCCTTCTATCAAAGGGCTCCCGGGAGCCTGTCGGACTTAAGACTATAGGCAAGATTCTGCTGGAAAAAAACAGTCTATAGAATAATCGTCTGGTCAGGGCCTGGCCTTGAGTTTTTCCTCGATCTTATCCATCAACTGACCGGCGATATTGAGTTTAAACTGGTTGTCCAGCTCACGGATACAGGTTGGTGAGGTAACATTGATTTCTGTGAGGTAGTCGCCAATAACATCCAGCCCGACAAAGATCAGGCCTTTCTTGCGCAGCTCGGGCCCTACCTGACGGGCAATCCACAGATCCCGCTCACTCAGGGGGCGTCCTTCACCGGTACCGCCTGCGGCCAGGTTGCCCCGGAGTTCTCCGTTAGCAGGAATGCGCGCCAGGCAGTACGGGACGGGTTCCCCATCGATCATCAGGATGCGCTTGTCACCGGATTTAATATCCGGGATAAACTTTTGAATCATGGCCTGATGCTGGCCCATTTCCGTCAGGGTTTCCAGGATCACGCTTAAGTTCGGATCATCTGGCCGGGTCCGGAAAATAGAACTGCCGCCCATGCCATCCAGTGGCTTCAGCACCACATCACCATGTTCTGCCGCAAACTCTTTCAGCAGCCTTGGACTGCGGGAAACCATCACCGGGGGCGTGCACTGTGGAAACAGTGTGGCAAACATTTTTTCGTTGCAGTCACGGATACTGCGGGGGTTATTCACAATCAGAGTACCTGCCGCCTGAGCCTGCTCCAGCAGATAAGTGCTGTAAATGAATTCCATATCAAAGGGCGGGTCCTTGCGCATCAGGATGACATCCAGCGCATCCAGCGGCATCTCACAGCGCTCATCCAGGGCAAACCAGTTTTCAGGATCAGCATTGACGGTTAACGGCTTAACGCTGCCCATGGCAACACCTTCTTTCTGATAAAGGTCGGCCTGTTCCATGTAAAACAGCTGCCAGCCTTTCTGACTGGCCGCCAGCAGCATGGCAAGGGAGCTGTCTTTTTTGTAATTGATGGAGGCAATAGGATCCATCACAATGCCGAGTTTCAACGCTTTCACAATATATACCTTTTATACTATCCAGCAGGATTCAGGTTAACTTCTCTATTTCTAAACGAATGAAAAACCGCAAAGCTTACTTCGCACCCGCGTGTTAATGGCAACTGATCGGCACACGGATCATTTTGCCGTCATTGATGAGTCAGGCTTATAAGGTTATTGAATCAATTGCTAACTGCGTTTACCAAGTTAATCTGAAAATTAAAGAGTGAAGGTTACATAGAATTATCTGAAATTGATATCAGGAAGATTAAAATTGAAAAAGATGAGTTGGAATACTTTATGAAATATATCAAGGAGTAATTACAGCGGTTGTTCGTATGAAGCCACTCCCCCGTCGTTTAGGGGCAGGGCCGGTATTATGGCGACTGGCGTCATTATCAGGCTCGGCGCGTTGCCTTTTGCGTCGTTTTGGCACCATTCGCTGACACTCCCCGCCCTATCGGGCGAGGGTTCTTAGATCGCTCCAAGAACCTTCCTGCTTCAACACGCCTTCCCAAGATAGCGGTTTTTAAGCCGCTATCCCCGTTCCAGTCGCTCCACAGGCTAACCCCGCCAGTCCGGCGGTTCTTATATTCTTTGCTGCGTTTATGTCCCTGTCGTGATGGGTATTGCACTCAGGGCAATCCCATTCACGAATAGACAACGGCAGACTTTCATGGACAAACCCACAGCAGGAGCACCGCTTGGAACTGGGAAAGAAACGGTCTATCTCAACCACAGTACGATCAGCCCATTCAGACTTGTACTTCAGTTGTCGGACAAACTCTCCCCAGTTGGCATCTGCGATATGTTTTGCCAGCTTTGGATTTTTGATCATGCTCTTCACATCCAACGATTCAACGCACACAACTTGGTTTTCGTTAATGAGTGTACGGGATGCCTTGTGGGTAGCATCCATCCGGCAGTCGGCTATTTTGGCATGGACACGGGCAACCTTGAGCCTTGCTTTGGCTCGATTGTTACTGCCTTTCTGCTTTTTAGCCAGTTGACGCTGAAGGTAGGCGAGCCTTTGCTCATAGCGTCGGGTGTGACGGGGATTGCCGGATTTTTTACCGTCCGATGTGATGAACAGATCGGTTAAACCTAAATCAATAC
>NZ_JBLYZG010000113.1:0-7055 GCF_049310245.1 Endozoicomonas sp. ALB115
GAATGGCAATGGTTCTGCCGTCCGCCGTTTCCTGCAGGATTCGACCTGCCTTGTCGTAAGTCCAGCTCAGCTGGCTTTCCGGATTGGTGGCGGTGAGCATGCGACCGGTGGCATCGTAGGTGTATTTAGTGACTTCACCTTGTGCATCCACTTGGAGCAGCCGTTTGGCGGTATCATACTGGTAAGTAGTTTCAATGCCTCGCGGGTCGGAACTGCTGGCCAGCAGGTTATCAGTCCGGTAGGTGCGGGTGATGGTACTGCCATCGGGGCGGGTTTCACTGATCTGTCTGCCGTATTTGAGGGCATCAGTAACGACAACAACCCGGTCCAGGTCGTCATAAGTGACGGCGGATGATTGACCGTTGGACCGAATCAAAATGGGCTTGATATGGAGGAAGGACTACAACGCTGAGCATGGAAAGGAAGATTCTACTCAGCGTTGGATAGGCCACGTTAAGGGGCAATGATATATGGAAGAATCATGCCTAATAGCATCACATATTTTCCAAAAAAAAGGATCAAAGAAGGTAGCAAAAACCCTACTACCTTCCATTTTGAGTCTGATATGCAAATGTTAACAATAAAAGCGCAAAGATATATCAGATAAATCAAACGACAGCCATCTGCAGGTTCTATTTCTAAGCTGCATTGAAAAGCAAACCAGCTAACAGCATAGGTCAATAACATCAGCAGCTTCTGGATATAACTTTTGCAATCTTCCATGTCACTTTCCTTGCCGTGCTGGAGAATCGCTTCTATAAAAGTACTCGTGGCCTAGAAAAATTCCTCCATCTCGGAAGAATTTAGCATCCTTTTCAGTTCCGGGAGCTGGAGGAGCTGGCCAGTTGCTAGGATTATTGTCCAACCGTAAGTTGCACAGCGCAAATGCTTCATCACAACGATCCTTTTTACGAGCAGACTCGCTAGGATTTGTGCACATTACTCCACCTCCGTCACTCATATCCCAACACTTGTCATGTGCCATGGCACACATATCGGTACTATCTACTGGCGCTGCATTACCCATGAAGCCTCCATTTGATGGAGGATAAACTCCGCCACTCCATCCTTTACCACCCCAGTTACCATATGTTGGACCATTGATTACACTCCGCCCTCCTGATGTATTTGCCCAATTAATGGTATCTAAGCCAAGGGGGTCAAAAAATGTCATTGGGCTAGATGATGAATACCTAAACTGATTTAGTCCACCACTCAACCCAATAGGATCACTCTGAACATAACGCCCAGTTCCCGGCGCATAATCCCTGAACCGGTTGTAATACAAACCACTCTCACCATCCGCATACTGTCCGGGGAAGCGAATATTAAACCCAAGGCTTTCACCTCTGGTGATATCCGCAACACCATACGGCGAGAGGTTGGTTGCCCAGGCATTGCTGCCAGCCTGATCCGTCATGGCTCTTGGCGTTGACAGCTGATCTGCATGCACATCATACACACCATTCGTTGTTTTGTACTGCAATGGCGCAAAACCAAGTGCATAACGATACTGTTTGATCAGTGCATTGTTACTGTCGTATTCCGCGACGATGCTGTTACCCTGCCATTGGAAGCGGGTTACTGTGCCGTTCACGCTTTTGAGCACGCGGCGGCCCAGGGCATCGTGGGCATACTCAGCGATAGTCGCTGGCGTCGTGGCACCGGCGGGGTAGTCTTCAAACCGCACCATACGGCCACGGTTGTTGTAGCTGAACGCCTGGTAGCGGTTATCCGCCTTGTTGATTTTCTTCACCAGGTTACCGGCAGCATCGTACTCGTAGGTGTGGGTGCGGTCTTCCAGTAACTTGTTGAAAGCGTCGTATTGTTGCCCGGCTTCCAGTCGGTTGCCCAGGGCATCGTACTGGTAGCTGTAGGTTTCAGCACCGTGAGTGGCACTGACCAGCCGGTCGATGGCGTCGTACCGGTAAGACCACTGCGCACCGTCGCCGGTTCGGTTGGTGAGCAGACCGTTGCTGTCGTATTTATAACCGTAATCGATACCGGCCACATCGGTGTAGTTCTGGCGGGTCAGCTGGCCTGCGGCATCGTAATCCCAACGGCTGGTACGACCATTGGGGTAGTTGATGCCCTTCATCTGACCGATGGCATCCCAGTTAAAGGTGTGGGTGCCGTCGGGGCTGGTCATACCCGATAGCAGGCCGCGTTTATCCCACACATAGCTGAGGGTTTCACCGGCGATGTTTTGCCCAACGGGTTCGCTGTCGGCATTGTATTGAATGGCAATGGTTCTGCCGTCCGCCGTTTCCTGCAGGATTCGACCTGCCTTGTCGTAAGTCCAGCTCAGCTGGCTTTCCGGATTGGTGGCGGTGAGCATGCGGCCGGTGGCATCGTAGGTGTATTTAGTGACTTCACCCTGTGCATCCACCTGGAGCAGCCGTTTGGCGGTATCATACTGGTAAGTAGTTTCAATGCCTCGCGGGTCGGAGCTGCTGGCCAGCAGGTTATCAGTCCGGTAGGTGCGGGTGATGGTACTGCCATCGGGGCGGGTTTCACTGATCTGTCTGCCGTATTGATCATACCGGAATTCAGTGACACCACCGGCGGCATCGGTTACCGTCAGCAGTCGACCTGCAGCATCGTAGGTAAACTGTGTTGTCTGGTTGAGGGCATCGGTAGCGGCAACCACCCGGTCCAGGGCGTCATAAGCGACGGTGGATGATTGGCCGTCCGGGCGCAGGGTCTTCACCGGTCTGCCCAGGTCATCGTACTGGATGCGGGTGGTTCGGCCCAGCGGGTCAGTTGAACTCAACATCAACCCAACGGGGCTCCAGGTCATGGTTGCGGTATTTCCCAGAGCGTCTTTTGTTTGAGTGGGATAACCTGTGTCAGACCACTTCATCTGTGTAACTGCTCCAGATGGGTCTGTCATTGTTAGCAGGTTACCCGCATTATCATAAGTCAGTGATGAGCTTCTCCCTCCCGGAGTAGTTACTTTTACTGGCCAGGGCTTATCACCTTTATACTCCAACAGGGTGGTTTGCCCATAAGGGTTGGCTGTACTGAGTTTTCGGCCTAATGGGTCAAATTGGCTTGGCCAGTCGTTACCAGTGGCATCGGTGAATTTTTGTTGATACCCATTACTGTCATACTCACGAAATACTGATTGTCCCATTGGGTTGGCATCGGTGATGATTTGACCATGGCTATCGTAAGTAAAGGTCCAGGCACTTTTCAGGCTATCGGTTTTGGTTACACGACTATTCCTGACATCATAGCTGTAGGAGTATTTGTTAGCGCCTTCAGTATAAGACCTTACCTTATGCCCGTTATAGGTGACTTCTGTGACCACTACACCGGTGGCATCAGTGATTCGAGTGAGCTGATGCCATTTCTGTGGATCCATCGAAAGCAGGTAATCCTGATATTTATACTTTCGTACACCACCGACGGGGTCAGTCACTGTAACCAGGTTGCCACTGGCATCGTAGTCATATGCCCATTGTCGCCCAGAATGATCTGTCACCGTGGCAACCCGGCCATTCAACCCATAATTCAAGTTGAGGCTTCGACCATGTGCATCACCAATCTGGGTCAGGCGATCTTCATCGTCATAGCGATACAATACTTCTTTCTTATTTGCATCCCGTCTGGCGACAAGCCGCCCAACTGCATCAAACTCGGCGCTGCTGCCATCCAGTTTAATCAGGTTAGCATGCCCATTCTCAAGCACTTCTATGGTGTCGAATTTTCCAGCGGGTGGCTGGTAAACACCCTCGGCGTCTTTCAGCCATGTGTACCGTTTACCACTTCCGGTTCTTAAGACGTACTGTTCCTGGGCTTCGACACCTGCATCAGTCTCTATCTGATCTACTGTCTTGAGGAGTGATATTTCACAACTTACCGTCCAACCATTACCAAATATTCCGGAGCGAGGTTCCTGTGAGTTGAATGTGCGGGCAATTTGAATATTGCCGTAGCCAGCCAATGCCACATCGGTTTCATTCCACTGAAAACGGCCAGTACTGACAATAACTGGAGAGCGCTTTGGCCCGCAACCCATATCCGAGCTTGGCGCAACATCTGTTTGGCATAGTGAATCCTCACACCCCCCTGCTTCAGGTGATTCTGGCGCTTCCTGCTTACGGGTCACATCATGCCCCTGATCCCAGGGGAAGTGATAGGCCCGGGCACTGAAGCTGGCACTTATGGCCAGCAGGGCACCAAGGCTGATGCTGCTGATTTTTCTGGCCATTTGCCATGTTGGCAGCAGGCGGGTATTGGACAATGCATCCCTGATCATTAGTTGGTTCCCCTTAATCCTGAAATCTGCTCCGACAAGGCTTTGAACTGCTGGCCAATGCGGTCCAGCAATGCCTGACTCTGCGGGTTTCGGGCAAGCCACTGCTCGACGGCCTGATAGTGGCTGTCATACCAGGCCAGGTGTTCATTGGCGGTAGTACCCCGGCTGCTGTAGGCGGCATTCACTTTCTGCCGCACCTGCTCATCAAGCAGGTATTGGGCTTCCAGATTTTCGGGGTCGCTTTTCAACAGCTCCAGCCGTTGCATCATTCCTTCCAGCGTGGCCGTACGGGTATCCATCTCGATCAGGATATAGCGCTCCGGCGTCAGCCCTTCTTTTTCCGCTGCAATGGCGGCCATTGGCATGGCCAGCCCCAGGGCGATGGCCAAGATCACCTTTTTCATGGTGTTTATCATGTGCAACTCTCCCTAGTTATAAACGCGCTGCAGGGTGTAAACGGTGATTGAACGGTGCCCGTTAGGCGCAACGCCGGTGACACCAAGGCGGTAATAGCCACTCGCCAGGTAGTTTCCATCGTTATCCCGGCCATCCCATTTGATGGTGTTGGCACCACCAGTCAGGTTCTCGTGCAGGAAGGAAGCCACTTCTTTGCCGGTTTCCAGGTCGTAAATGCCCAGTTCCGCACTGCCCGGTTGCGTCAGGTTAAAGCTGACGTTACTTGCTGAGGCTTCGCCATCGCTGCTCACGCCGCCGACAGAAAATATGGCTGGCGTCGCTTTAACGGCACTCACGTGGCTGCCGCTGCGAACATAAATGCTGTTATCCGGCAGGTAATAACCCCAGATACCGAACAGGAAGCTTTCACCCGGCGGCAGGGTAATCATTTTTCCGTTCTCATTTTCACCATGCCAGACGATACGGTGTGTGCCTTTACCCAGTGGTTCACGTTGATGGAACGTCATCAAGCGGGTGTTTACGTTAAAACGCCCCATGAACGACGTGACTTCAGAAGCCCTGCTCAAGGTGAAGGTAATTTCCAGTGGCTTGCCCGCATAAGGTGCAAAGTTTGAAGGATAACCCTAAAACCATAATGGCCCGCGCTGCGGGCCATTATCTATTGCCTTTTGGCAAAATAACCAAGGCTTTTCAGATCATTCAAATAATTATTTTTAAAGTAAATCCCTCCAGGAACTACGGCGAGCAAAAAACAAAACAAAAAATAAAACATGTAATATTTGTCTGTATTAAACGCCAGACTCCAAGCCTCTATTAGCGAAAAGGCCATAAACATAGGAGAAACTAACAAACATGCAAAAGCTATATATACAACCAAACCAACTATATTCTTTGCAATAAAACCTCTGCGGCTAAGATACATCAAAGCCTTAGCATATAGCCAAAACCCTGCCCATATCACAGCTGAAAAAGCTAAAAAATAAATCGCTGTCAAAATCCACATAATCTTAGAATTGCTGACCTGCTAATTCACCAGCACCAACAGATACCCCTTCCACAATTGAGCCAACTGTATTACCTGGCGCATTACTGATACCTGGAGCACCTAACGGCCTACCTATTATTGGGAAACGATATGGCCCTACATACCGACCAAGTGCATTACCCAACGGTCCACCCAAAGCACCACCTAAAGCAGCGCCAGCTGCTGCTGAGAAATCATAATTACAAGGATCAGTGACATCATTTCCTGAAACCAAGTTACCAGCACCTTGCCCTAATAAACTAGCAACTCCCGCACCAGCTGCCGCACCTGCCGCATTGGCTCCAAAGGGATTAACAGCACCAACTAATGCACCTGAGCCAGCACCGGCTAATGCTCCTTGCCAGCCTCCAGAAATGTAACCACCAATACCACCAGAGATAGCACCATAAACTCCACCCGCTACACCATATTGGCCTGTTGGGTCCGCGTAATTAATTGGATTGTTATAAACGTAAGTGTAGCTATTCGGCCCATCATAAAGTCCTAAAGGATCACTTTGGACATACCGCCCAGTTCCCGGCGCATAATCCCTGAACCGGTTGTAATACAACCCACTCTCACCATCCGCATACTGCCCGGGGAAGCGAATATTAAACCCAAAGCTCTCACCTCTGGTGATATCCGCAACACCATACGGCGTGAGGTTGGTTGCCCAGGCAGTGCTGCCAGCCTGATCCGTCATGGCTCTTGGCGTTGACAGCTGATCTGCATGCACATCATACACACCATTCGTTGTTTTGTACTGAAGCGGCGCAAAACCAAGGGCATAGCGATACTGTTTGATCAGTGCATTGTTACTGTCGTATTCCGCGACGATGCTGTTACCCTGCCATTGGAAGCGGGTTACTGTGCCGTTCACGCTTTTGAGCACGCGGCGGCCCAGGGCATCGTGGGCATACTCAGCGATAGTCGCTGGCGTCGTGGCACCGGCGGGGTAGTCTTCAAACCGCACCATACGACCACGGTTGTTGTAGCTGAACGCCTGGTAGCGGTTATCCGCCTTGTTGATTTTCTTCACCAGGTTACCGGCAGCATCGTACTCGTAGGTGTGGGTGCGGTCTTCCAGTAACTTGTTGAAAGCGTCGTATTGTTGCCCGGCTTCCAATCGGTTGCCCAGGGCATCGTACTGGTAGCTGTAGGTTTCAGCACCGTGGGTGGCGGCTACCAGCCGGTCGATGGCGTCGTACCGGTAAGACCATTGGGCACCGTCGCCGGTTCTGCGGGTCAGCAGGCCGTTGCTGTCGTATTCGTAGCCGTAATCGATACCGGCCACATCGGTGTAGTTCTGGCGGGTCAGCTGGCCTGCGGCATCGTAATCCCAACGGCTGG
>NZ_JBLYZG010000114.1:0-6881 GCF_049310245.1 Endozoicomonas sp. ALB115
TGGGTTTATGAGGGGTAAAAACACCCGCTGAAGTAAATGAGTGAAGTGTTGTCGTCAGGCTTCGCCAATTCCAGCTCCGTGTTACGGTAAAATTGTGCAGCAAACGCATCAGCTGGCTTTGTTCTGTGCGATTTAACGGTCTTTTAGCCGCTGATGAGTATTTTTTAATTGAACTGGCATACTGACCGTGATTTCTCCCATCATAGCGATGACCGAAATGATGCGATTTACTTACCAGGTCATCCATTACTTCCTGTTTGATAAGGGCATTAAAATCTTGAGCAGGGTTTACTGTACGACGCTGTAGATATTGAGAAGAGCGTGTGCCAGAAGAACGGTAAAATTCATTGCGGCCCGGTGCCGTGCGGGGGGGATGATTCCATGGTCTGACTGTGGCATGTCGGTATCGCCCACGCCTTGAAGAAGGGGCATGGCCATTCGGTTGGTTGTAACTGTTATCTGATCTTGGGTATTGACCACTGATACCAGCAGAATTTCTATCCATAATTATATTTCATTAATTCATGAAAATATTAAAGGCAGACTGCTGTTATGCCCAGAAGTTCATTGTGCGGCAAAGTATACTTGAGTCATTATGGGAGGAGGGCGATTACTGGTTGCTTGCTTTCTTCCTCTTTGCCGGGTTAGTTTGCTCTTGTAAATGTTGTTCACCAGTTACGTATGCAGCGTCTGTCGATCCTCTTTTAAGTGAAACAGAGTCATGACCCTGTGGCGGGATGCCTATCCTGATCTCTATTTGATCAATATATGGTTTCATTAAATCTTTGTTCAAAAGCTGGTTAGCCGGGATTTCAATGACCTCAAATCCCACTTTTTGCAACATTGCGATTTTCAGCAGAGTCGAACCCTTCCTGGTTTTGAAATCACCACCCACATAATGAGAGGGACCCTGAACTTCAATCACTATGTTGTGATCTGGCAGTAGCAGGTCAACCGGAGGCAGTGAGTTCAGACTCTTTTCCTCTTCGATCTTCAAAAATGGAATAGATGATTGGAGTTGATCGCGGAAGTCGGCTTGGGTTTTTGAAATGTTTGTGTGGTAATGGCGAACGACCGGACAGGCTCTGCCAAGCCAACTTGCAGCCATGGTGATGATGGATTGATCATCTCCATTATCTGGCGATGTATTTTCCAGGCGAGTCAACAGGTCATCCATGTGTTTTTCAAACAGGTTATTTTTATTGGCATTGGAGTCCAGAAACAACCTGGCACAGCATACCATTAAGGCCCAGAGAGACATCGATATCTCTGGCTGAGAAAGCTGAGGGTTCGTACTGATTCGATAGACAAGCGATTCGAACGCAGAGGTAACCACGTTCAGCTCAACGAGTTCACCCTGTTTCGCAATGGCCCACAGCAGGTTAGCGATTTCCTGTGATTTAAAGTCCGCTTTATGTGCGTTCACGAGGGGCAACAGGGCGGCCACGGCCTCTTTGAGACCTGGTGTCTGCTCCAGCCCCTTGTCCACCAGTTTCGCCGTGGCCCAAAGCAGGTTGGCGATACCCTGCGGTGTAAAGTTTGCTTTTTGTCCATTCACGAGGGGCATCAGCGCGGTCACGGCCTCGTTGACCTCTGGTGTCTGCTCCTGCCCGTTGTCCACCAGTTTCGCCATGGCCCAAAGCAGGTTGGCGGTTTCCTGTGGGTTAAAGTTAGCTTTTTGTATGTGCACGAAGGGCAACAGCGCCGCCACGGCCTCGTTGAGACCTGGTGTCGGCTCCTGCCCGTTGTCCACCAGTTTCGCCATGGCCCACAGCAGGTTGGCGATATGCTGAGGACTAAACTGGTCTTTCTGTGCGTTCACGCGGGGCAACAGCGCGGCCACGGCCTTTTTGAACTCTGGTGTTTGCTCCTGCCCGTTATCTACCAGTTTCGCCATGGCCAGTAGCAGGTTGGCGATGCCCTGGGCAGTAAATTGGTCTTTCTGTGCATTTGCGTGGGGCAACAGCGCGGCCACGGCCTTTTTCAACCCTGGTGTTTGCTCCTGCCCGTTATCTACCAGTTTCGCCATGGCCCACAGCAGGTTAGCGATATGCTGTGGAGTAAAGTTGGCTTTTAGTACAGTCACGCAGGGCAACAGCGCAGCTACGGCTTCCTTGAACTCTGGCGTCTGGTCCTGCCCGTTGTCCACCAGTTTCGCCATGGCCCACAGCAGGTTGGTGATTTCCTGAGGTTTAAAGTCAGCTTTCTGTGCGTTCACGTGGGGCAACAGCAGGGTCAGGGTCTCGCTGAGACCTGGTGTCCGCTCCTGCCCGTTGTCCTCCAGTTTTGCCATGGCCCACAGCAGGTTGGCGATATGCTGAGGACTAAGCTGGTCTTTCTGTGCGTTTACGAGGGGCAGCAGCGCGACCACAGCCTCGTTGAACTCTGGTGTCCGCACCAGCCCGTTGTCCTCCAGTTTTGCCATGGCCCACAGCAGGTTGACGATATGCTGAGGAATAAACTGGTCTTTCTTTGCGTTCACCAGGGGCAACAGCGCGCCCATGGCTTTGTTGAACTCTGGTGTCTGCTCCTGCCCGCTGTCCACCAGTTTGGCCATGGCCCACAGCAGGTTGACGATAGCCTGTGGTTTAAAGTTCGCTTTTTGTACGTTCATGTGGGGCAACAGCGCGGCCACGGCCACGTTGAGTTCAGGTGTCCGCTCCTGCCCTTTGTCCACCAGTTTCGCCATGGCCCACAGCAGGTTGGCGATTTCCTGGGCATTAAATTGGTTTTTCTGTGCGTTCACGTGGGGCAACAACACGGCCACAGTCTCTTTGAGCCCTGGTACCCACTTTTGATCGTTGTCCATCAGTTTCGCCATGGCCCACAGCATGTTGGCAATACCCTGGGCCTTAAATTGGTCTCTCTTGGCATTTAGTAGGGGCAGCAGGGTGGCCACAGCCTCTTTGAGCCCTGGTGTCCGCTCCTGCCCGTTGTCCACGAGTTTTGCCATGGCCCAAAGCAGGTTGGAGATCCCCTGAGGAATAAATTGTTTTTTCTGTGCGTTCACATGGGGCAACAACACGGCCACGGCCTCGTTGAACTCTGGCGTCCGCTCCTGCCCGTTGTCCACCAGTTTCGCCATGGCCCACAGCAGGTTAGCGATTTCCTGAGCACCAATATCACGGGCTTCCGGTTTTTGGTTGCTGTTAAATATTATTGCATCAAGTAGGGTCGACAATAAGGCAACTTGAGTGAGTTGAACACGCTCATCCATGGGTTTATGAGGGGTAAAAACACCCGCTGAAGTAAATGAGTGAAGTGTTGTCGTCAGGCTTCGCCAATTCCAGCTCCGTGTTACGGTAAAATTTTGCAGCAAGCGCATCAGCTGGCTTTGTTCTGTTCGATTTAACGGTCTTTGAGCAGCTGATGAGTATCTTTTGATTGAACTGGCATACTGACCGTGATTTCTCCCATCATAGCGATGACCGAAACGTTCCGATTTACTCACCAGACCAGCCATTATTTCCGGTTTGATGAGGGTATGAAAATTTTGAGCAGAGTTGACTGAACGGCGCAGTAGATGTTGAGAAGATCGTGTGTCAGAAGAATGGTAAAATTGATTGCGACGCGGTGCCGTGCGGGGGGGATGATTCCATTGTCTGACTGTGGCATGTCGGTATCGTCCACGCCTTGAAGAAGGGGCATGGCCATTTGGTTGGGTGTAACCGTTATTTGATGTTGTGTATTTGCCACTGATACCAGCAGAACTTCTATCCATAATTATATTTCATTAATTCATGAAAATATAAAAAGCAGACTGCTGTTCTGCTCAGAAGTTCATTGTGCGGAAAAGTTTACTTGAGTCATGATGGGAGGAAGGCGATTACTGACTGTTTGTTTTCTTCCTCTTTGCCGGGTTGGTTTGCTCTGCTAAATGTCCTTCACCAGTAATGTATGCAGCACCTGTCCACCTTCTTTTAAGTGATACAGAGCCATGCTCCTGTGGCGGGGTGCCTATCCTGGTCTTTATTTGATCAATATATGGTTTCATTAAATCGTTGCTCAAAAGCTGGTTAGCCGGGATTTCAATGACCTCAAATCCTGCTTTTTGCAGCAGTGCAATTTTAAGCAGAGTCGAACCGTTCCTGGTGTTGAAATCACCACCCACGTAATGAGACGGTCCCTGAGCTTCAATCACCACGTTGTGATCTGGCAGTAGCAGGTCAACCGGAGGTAATGAGTTCAGCCTCTTTTCTTCTTCGATCTTCAAAGCTGGAATAGATGATTTGAGTTGATCACGGAAGTCGGCTTGGTTTTTTGAAATGATTGTCTGGTATTGGAGGACGGCCGAACAGGTTCTGCCAAGCCAACTTGCAGCCATGATCATGATGGATTGATCCTCTTCATTATCTGGCGATGTATTTTCCAGACGAATGAACAGGTCATCCATGTGTTTTTCAAACACTTTATTTTTATTGGCATTGGAGTCTAGAAACAACCTGGCACAGCATACCATTACTGCCCAGAGAGACATCGATATCGCTTGCTGAGAGAGTTGAGCGTTGTCACTGATGCGATAGACAAGCGATTCGAACGTAGAGGTAACCACGCTCAGCTCAACGAGTTCACCAAGTTTCGCCATGGCCCAAAGCAGGTTGGCGATACCCTGAGGAATAAATTGGTCTTTCTGTGCGTTCACGAGGGGCAACAGCACGGCCACGGCTTCTTTGAGCTCTGCTGACTGTTCCTGCCCGTTGTCCACCAGTTTCGCCATGGCCCACAGCAGGTTGGTGACACACTGGGCATTAAATTGGTCTTTCTGTGTGTTCACGCAGGTCAACAGCACATTCACCGCTTCGTTGAACTCTGGTGTCTGCTCGTACCTGTTGTCCACCAGTTTTGCCATGGCCCACAGCAGGTTAGTGATTTCCTGTGGTTTAAAGTGAGCTTTCTGTGCATTTACGTGGGGCAACAGCGCGGCCACAGCATCTTTGAGCTCTGGTGTTTTCTCCAGCCCGTTGTCCACCAGTTTCGCCATGGCCCACAGCAGGTTGGCGATTCCCTGAGGAATAAATTGTTCTTTCTGTGCGTTCACATGGGGCAGCAACACGGCCACGGCCACGTTGAGCTCTGGTATCTGCTCCTGCCCGTTATCCACCAGTTTTGCCATGGCCCACAGCAGATTGGTGATTTCCTGTGGTTTCAAGTGAGCTTTCTGTGCGTTCACGTGGGGCAAAAGCGCGGCCAGGGCCCTTTTGAGCTCTGGTGTCGGCTCCTGCCCGTTGTCCACCAGTTTCGCCATGGCCCACATCAGGTTGGCGATTTCTTGGGCATTAAATTGGTTTTTCTGTGCGTTCACGCGGGGCAACAGCGCGGCCACGACCTCTTTGAACTCTGGTGTCCACTCTTGGCCGCTATCCACCAGTTTCGCCATGGCACACAGCAGGTTGGCGATATGCTGAGGAATAAATTGGTCTTTTTGTGCCTTAACGTGGGGCAACAACGCCGCCACGGCCTCTTTGAGTTCTGGTGTCCGCGCCTGCCCATTGTCCACCAGTTTAGCCATGGCCCACAGCAGGTTGGCGATATACTGAGGAATAAATTGGTCTCTCTGTGCATTCACGCGGGGCAACAGCGCGGCCGCGGTCTCGTTGAGCTCTGGTGTCCGCTCCAGCCCGATGTCCACCAGTTTCGCCATGGCCCATAGCAGGTTGGTGATAGCCTGAGGAATAAATTGGTCTTTCTGTGCGTTCACATGGGGCAACAGCGCGGCCACGGTCTCTTTGAGTCCTGGTATCCGGTCCTGCCTGTTGTCTACCATTTTCGCCATGGCCCACAGCAGGTTGGCAATGCCCTGGGCATTAAGTTGGTTTTTCTGTGCTTGCACGAGGGGCAACAGGGCGGCCACGGCCTCGTTAAGCTCTGCTGTAAGCTTCTGCCCGTTGTCCAGCAGTTTCGCCATGGCCCACACCAGGTTGGTGACTTCCTGTGGTTTAAAGTGAGCTTTCTGTGCGTTCACGTGGGGCAACAGCGCGGCCATGGCCTTGTTGAATTCTGGTGTCTGCTCCTGCCCGTTGTCCACCAGTTTCGTCATGGCCCACAGCAGGTTGGCGATTCCCTGGGCATCCATATCCCATGCTTCAGCTTTTTTGTTGCACTTGAATCTTATTGCATCCAGTAGCCTTGACAATAAGGCAGCTTGAGTACGCTTGACACGCTCATCAATGGGTTTATGAGGGGTAAAAACACCTGCTGAAGTCAATGAGTGAAATGTTGTCGTCAGGCTTCGCCAATTCCAGCTCCGTGTTGCTGTGAAATTTTGTAGCAAACGCATCAGCTGTCTTTGTTCTGTTCGATTTAACGGTCTTTTAGCAGCTGATGAGTATTTTTTAATTAAACTGGCATATAGGCCGTGATCTCTCCCATCATAGCGATGACCTAAACGATCCGATTTACTCACCAGATCATCCATTATTTCCTGTTGGATGAGGGCATTAAAATCTTGAGCAGAGTTGACTGAACGGTGCATTAAATATTGAGAAGGGCGTGTGCCAGAAGAATGGTGAAATTCATTATATCTCGGGGTAGGGCGGGGGTGACTATCACGCCGCCTGACTATGGCATTTCTATATCGCCCACGTCTTGAAGAAGGGGCAGAGTCATCCGGTTGGTTGTAATCATTACCTGGTCTTGAGTGTTTATCACTGATACCGGCAGAACTTCTATCCATAATTATATTTCATTAATGCATGAAAATATAAAAAGCAGACTACTGTGCAGTTCAGAAGTTCATTTTGCAAAAAAGTTTACTTGAGTCATGATGGGAGGAAGGCGATTACTGACTGTTTGTTTTCTTCCTCTTTGCCGGGTTGGTTTGCTCTGCTAAATGTTCTTCACCAGTCACGTACGCAGCACCTGCCCGCCTTCTTTTATGTGAT
>NZ_JBLYZG010000115.1:0-6715 GCF_049310245.1 Endozoicomonas sp. ALB115
TCTTTCTTGCAGTCAAGAACTGGGCCACTGATGGAAAGACCGACTCCCCCAAAAAGTCCAAGACCAATCTCAGGTGAAATCTCAAGTTTCACACCATTTGTTCCAAATTCACCGGATGCTGAAACTAACACACCTTTACCATACGAACCCTCAACCTTTGTCCCAAAATTGAATGCTCCAGACTCTCCGCCCCAATTCTTACTAACTCCAATATCTAGTGCGGGAAAGCGCTAATACCCATACACGCAAAAATATGCTTTGATTCGCATCCATTTTTTTTTGAACAGTAGTAGCAAGGATGCCATCAAAGCATACCCAGCAGATTATTTTGTCAGAACAACAACGTAACGACCTGGAACTCATTATTCGCCAACGGAAAAGCTCTCAATCCATAGTGCTCAGAGCCAAAATCATATTGGCGGGAGCTGAAGGGAAAAGCCTTTTGGGGACAACAAAAGAGCTCGGATGTAACCGTGAAACCGTCACACGCTGGCGGAAGCATTGGGTTGAGCGTAGTGATGAACTCACTGTTTTAGAAAAACTGCAAGAAGCACCTCGCCCTGGTGCAAAACCAATATTTACCGAGGAGCAAATCTGTTTGATTGTCGCCATGTCCTGCGACAAGCCTGAAGACCACGGCTACCCATTCAGCCATTGGTCTGAAAGTTCACTGGCTATGGCGGCTCAGGATAAAGGCATCGTCCCATCGATCTCGCAGAGACAGGTGGGGCGATTTTTAAAATCAGGCCGATATTCGTCCCGATAAAGTTAAAGGTTGGGTTGATACCCCTCGGGATGAAGCCTTCGAAATACATAGCACCGACGTATGCGACACGTACCGTCAGGCTATGGAACGTGCTGAACAGGGAGTTCGCACTATATCTTTTGATGAAAAAACGGGTATACAAGCGTTGGAGCCACTGACAGCGGGAAAACCTGTGAGGCCCGGGCATATTGAAAAGCGTGAGTTCGAGTATAAACGACACGGGACTCAGGCCTTGCTGGCAGGCATGGATGTGGTAACAGGCAAGATTATTCCTCTGGTAAGAGCTACACGGACGGAACAGGATTTTGCAGACTGGCTTGATCGCATGCTGATGAGTGATCCTGCTGCTGCAGGTTGGCATTTTGTCATGGATCGTCTGAATACCCATATGTCAGAGGCTGCGGTCAAGGCTGTCGCCAGGATTGAAGGTACAGCGGAAAAAGAGCTGGGAGTGAAAGGCAAATCCGGCATTCTCAAGAACATGAAAACACGGGCTGCTTACCTGAGCGATGTGTCCCACAAGATTGTGTTCCACTATACCCCGAAGCACGCATCATGGTTGAACCAGATAGAGATATGGTTTTCGATTCTGGTGAGGCGCTTTCTGAAGCGAAACAGTTTTACATCGACCGAAGACCTGAAGGCACGTCTCCACCAGTTTGTGGAGTTCTTTAATGAGAAAATGGCCAAGCCTTTTAAGTGGACTTATAAAGGTCGGCCATTACAGGTGTAGTTCTGTATGGGTATTAGCGCTTGGCTGCACTAGGTTACCCAGGCTAGGTTTCCATGAACCTTTAGCTCCTCCAGCTAAGCCCACAAAAACACCTCCTGAAATTCCATCATCAGTTATTGAGAGCGTTCCTGACCCACCTAAACCAACACCAAGACCTGCAGAGAGAGTTCCTTTTAGTTTATCCGGCATTCTTGCGATCAAATCGCAAAGACTAACAAATAACCCCAATGGGTCTATATACAATGCAGGGTTAGCTAATGCATAAACATATGAATTTGCTCCACCGAGAAGGCCGATCGGGTCATTTTGAATATATCGACCTAAACTTGGAGCATAATCACGATGACGGTTGTAATACAACCCACTCTCACCATCCGCATACTGCCCGGGGAAGCGAATATTAAACCCAAGGCTCTCACCTCTGGTGATATCCGCAACACCATACGGCGTCAGGTTAGTTGCCCAGAAAGTGCTACCAGCCTGATCCGTCATGGCTCTTGGCGTTACTAGCTGATCTGCATGCACATCATACACACCATCCGACGTTTTGTACTGAAGCGGCGCAAAACCAAGTGCATAGCGATACTGTTTGATCAGTGCATTGTTACTGTCGTATTCCGCGACAATGCTGTTACCCTGCCACTGAAAGCGGGTTACTGTGCCGTTCACGCTTTTGAGCACGCGGCGGCCCAGGGCATCGTGGGCATACTCAGCGATAGTCGCTGGCGTCGTGGCACCGGCGGGGTAGTCTTCAAACCGCACCATACGACCACGGTTGTTGTAGCTGAACGCCTGGTAGCGGTTATCCGCCTTGTTGATTTTCTTCACCAGGTTACCGGCAGCATCGTACTCGTAGGTGTGGGTGCGGTCTTCCAGTAACTTGTTGAAAGCGTCGTATTGTTGCCCGGCTTCCAGTCGGTTGCCCAGGGCATCGTACTGGTAGCTGTAGGTTTCAGCGCCGTGGGTGGCACTGACCAGCCGGTCGATGGCGTCGTACTGGTAAGACCACTGCGCACCGTCGCCGGTTCGGTTGGTGAGCAGACAATTACTGTCGTATTCATAACCGTAATCGATACCGGCCATATCGGTGTAGTTCTGACGGGTCAGCTGGCCTGCGGCGTCGTATTCCCAATTTCTGGTGCGGCCATTGGGGTAGTTGATGTCTTTCATCTGGCCCATAGGTAGGCGTTCCCACGGAGACCGTGGGAACGAGGTGAAATTATTTTTCAAAAGTTATAGCTTTGCCTACAAAACCATCTTTTGAAACCCAGCTTAAATTTTGTGCCACATATTCACAAACACGCTGAGGCTCAATGAATACGAATAACTTCAATCTGAATTCATGACATTCACCCTTAAATGTGAGAGTTTTAAAGGCAAGACTTCCCCCTCCACTAATTTGCAATGATTCAAACCTGCCCCACGAAATTCGGTTTTTGAATGGTAGCTTAATTCCAACATTGTCAATACTAACTAGATACCATCGCAGATTAATCATCAATATAAATGTCGTGACAATTAATGCAATAAAGAAAACTATTTTCGTAACTAGAATCCACTCTATATCCTTGACTCCAAGAATTAAAACGGTGATTGCAAATGCTGCAAGGGCTAAAAGATATATTAACCCCATGATTACTATCTGTAGGCGAAAATAGTTTTTCTTAAACATAAAAAGTCCTATTCAGCTCGGCAAACATTATTCCCCAACACATCACTAAAGGCACCCTCAAGTTCAGCTCTACATTGTGGGTCAGCGTAACATAACGCACTAGCAACGGAGCCACCAATAGCTCCACCAATTGCACCGCCCCACGCAGTTGCTCCGCCTGATGATGCGCCACCAATTGCACCACCAATTGCACCAGATGCTATTTGCCCACCTGGTCCAGGAACTACTGAACCTACAACACTACCTGCTATTGCCCCACCCACAGCATATGGATTACCGGATGCAGCAGCTGGGATGACAGAGCCTCCGGCACCTAACGTGGCATCAAATTGTGCAGAAACAACTCCTACAGATCCTCCAACAACAGCACCTGCAACGGCACCGCCTATTGCTCCGGCCACAGCTCCAAAAGGCCCTCCAGCTGCAGCGCCTGCTGTACCACCAGTGATGCCTCCATTGATTGCTCCGCCAATCGCTCCTCCAACCCCGGCACCTATAGTTGCTGCTTCACTAGCAGTGATTAGGCCAAAGGGGTCAATAAAAGTATTTGGATTACTCAATACGTATAAGTAGGCATTTGTGCCAGACGCCAACCCAATTGGATCCCCCTGCACATACCGCCCAGTTCCCGGCGCATAATCCCTGAACCGGTTGTAATACAAACCACTTTCACCATCCGCATATTGGCCTGGGAAGCGAACATTAAACCCAAGGCTCTCACCTCTGGTGATATCCGCAACACCATACGGCGAGAGGTTGGTTGCCCAGACATTGCTGCCAGCCTGATCCGTCATGGCTCTTGGCGTTGATAGCTGATCTGCATGCAAATCATACACACCATCCGACGTTTTGTACTGAAGCGGCGCAAAACCAAGTGCATAACGATACTGTTTGATCAGTGCATTGTTACTGTCGTATTCCGCGACGATGCTGTTACCCTGCCATTGGAAGCGGGTTACTGTGCCGTTCACGCTTTTGAGCACGCGACGGCCCAGGGCATCGTGGGCATACTCAGCGATAGTCACTGGCGTCGTGGCACCGGCGGGGTAGTCTTCAAACCGCACCATACGACCACGGTTGTTGTAGCTGAACGCCTGGTAGCGGTTATCCGCCTTGTTGATTTTCTTCACCAGGTTACCGGCAGCATCGTACTCGTAGGTGTGGGTGCGGTCTTCCAGCAACTTGTTGAAAGCGTCGTATTGTTGCCCGGCTTCCAGTCGGTTGCCCAGGGCATAGTACTGGTAGCTGTAGGTTTCAGAGCCGTGGGTGGCGGCTACCAGCCGGTCGATGGCGTCGTACCGGTAAGACCATTCGGCACCGTCGCCGGTTCTGCGGGTCAGCAGGCCGTTGCTGTCGTATTCATAGCCGTAATCGATACCGGCCATATCGGTGTAGTTCTGGCGGGTCAGCTAGCCTGCGGCGTCGTAATCCCAGCTACTGGTGCGGCCATTGGGGTAGGTGATTAATAGGTATGCATTCCCACAGAGACCGTGGGAACGGTGTGCCGCAGCACACCAATGGAGTCTGAAGGATAATTCTCCTGACGTGTGGAAGCTGTAGGAAAGATGGCGGTAGGCCCGCCGAAGTCGGCTGTCGGAAGCAGGCTTCAAACCACCTCAAGCGGCTGTCATTAAGAGTGGTGGTCGTGAGCGTTGGGGAAAAGGCGAACAATGAGTCGTCAGGTATGGTACAGAGAGATGAGTAAACCCGAATCTTCGTTGAAGCGTTCGAAAGGTCCATTTTTGACATCAAAAGCTGGGGCTCGTTCCTCTCCAGTGATCAGTCTGCAGGTGAATTCCGAATGCTGTGCAGGCGGTGTCCGGCGTATAGAAGGCATGACTCTGTACTGGGCTTTCCTATGGAACTGCGGGAACCAGTCGTGCGGATGTTAAGGGAGACTCCCAAGTGGCGGAACCACAAGGGCTTGAGTACCGATGCTGCGCACTGGGGCGGAGCCGTTCGTAGTAGTGTTGAAGCTTCTGTAATGGGGGTGGAGCGAAGGGGCGGCGTCAGGCGGTTTTCTGTGATACCCAACAATATGTGAGGGATCTTGCTTGTGGGCCTGAAAAGAGGATCTTGTCTGGATGCCTGCAAAGGACGTAGCCAGCAACCTGTTGAAGGTATATCAACAACCTGAACATATGGGAGGAGGTATTGGGTGAAAACAGGGCAACTCATGGTACTGCGGCTCAGCAAATGATACCCAATGGAAGTCAGGTATCACCCGAGTGAGTTTTCGGTCAGTGAGTCAGTCTGCCTGATGGGAGCGGTATGAGTCGAGAGGTTCACGTACCGTTCTGCGAGGGGCTGGCGGGGAAGTTCCGCCGGTCTACTCACCAGGTCATTATTGTTCAATTATCTATCAAGCTACCAATTTCTTCAATAAGCGCAGAATGGTTATCTGTACTTGATGATATATAATAACTTGTATTTTTCTCTACAACGATAATATGTTCACCATTTTTAGGGAATAAAAACTGAAGATAACTCCTTTCCAAAATTCCGTCCGTATCACGACAGAAGGAAGCATTTTCAATCCCAACAACCTTCCCTGAAAATGTTTTCAAATTCAAAGGGATTCCACTTTTAGTTTCCAATTCTTTTGCCGTTAAAGATGTAACAAACAAAGCTAAAACACCACGCGAGAAATGGTAAAGGGAAAAAATAATCCCAATAATGAATATACCTTTTTCCCACAATTGATAACCACTTTGAAAAAGTGAGTAAACAAATAATACTGCGATAATCAGTGGGCAAATTAGCACACAAACAAGAAACCAGTATAGCCAACCATTTTCCCCTAGCGACCTATTAAACCAAATACACTTCTGATCCATTGCTTATTGCCCTAAAGCAGTGCCAACAGCACCTGAAGCAGTTGATGGTCCCCAACCAATAACGGCACCTGAAACAGCACCGGCACCACGTGTAATACCAGCAGCCCAACCACCGCCAATAGCAGAACCTGCAACCGATCCCCAATTGATGTTCGTATTATTACAGGGGTCATTATCAACATTATTTCCCCATACTTGACCACCTAAGTTACCGAAACCACCAAGCAATGCAGATGTGCCAATACCAATAGTACCACCGGTTGCCCCAGTAACAGCACCTGTCAGCGCACCAGTACCAAAGCCTATAGCACCTGCAATTGCAGCATTTTGCCAACCTGCCCCCGTAGCAAGGGCACCAGTTACCGCAGAAACTCCGCCGATAACACCACCTATAACGCCACCTATAGCCGCACCGGGCAGACCTAATTCCCCAGTCGGATCAACATACATTACGGGGTTTCCACCTGCATAAGCGTATGTATTCAGCCCCCCGCGAAGCCCAATCGGATCCCCCTGCACATACCGCCCACTACCCGGCGCATAATCCCTGAACCGGTTGTAATACAACCCACTCTCACTATCCGCATACTGGAAGCGAATATTAAACCCAAGGCTTTCACCTCTGGTGATATCCGCAACACCATACGGCGTGAGGTTGGTTGCCCAGGCAGTGCTGCCAGCCTGATCCGTCATGGCTCTTGGCGTTG
>NZ_JBLYZG010000116.1:0-6668 GCF_049310245.1 Endozoicomonas sp. ALB115
GACCTTCACCACCCCTTGGTAACATTTTGATTTTAAACGATTAAATATCGTGCCAACCATATATTCGAATAGAATATATGGTTCAAAATCAGATGATTACGTTATTTTGGTGGTGAAAGTGGGTTACATGAATGTTGCCAATACATTACTTTGCAACCAAGCTTGGTACAGTAGGCCTCCTGTTGCCACGATGAAGACCCTGCGCAGCTAAAGTCCGAGTAGCAGCAGTGAGACCTGCTCAAATTTGACCCAATAATCAGACTAAAACTTTAGAGTCGAGTTGAAGATAAAAAGAAAAGTGGCCTGTTCAGTGGTGGCGGCATTGGCGTCACGATAGGTTCACAGCAGCAAACTCTGGATACCCTGCAAACATCCACCACGTTAAATGGCTCCACCGTAGGTTCCATAGAAGGCAATGTAACCATGGTGGCCAGCAATGAATATCACCAGACGGCTAGTGATGTTAATACACCAGCCGGGGATATATCCGTCGATGCTAAAAATATTATCGTCGAGGTGCATATTCTGGCCCATCGTGAACACCGATTCTGGCCAACCGTGAACACTCATTCTGGCCGAGCGTGAACACCCATTCTGGTTTTACCGTGAACACTTTTTGGAATTTTCCAGAATCACTGTTCACACCCTCCAGAATCGGTGTTCACAGTGCCAGAATGAATTGTAAAACCATACGAAAAACCTCTCTTAGGCATTGATTTTACTCACATTGTGCCGCTTGCACTAATCCATGAAAAAAAGGATTCAGCGGCATGAAAAAGAAAAAGGGGTTATCAATGCGTAAATTACAGGAAATCTTTCGACTCCGGTTTGAGTGCCAGCTCAGCACCCGGCAAATATCCAGAAGCACTCGCGTCAGTGTCGGGGCGGTTAACAAATACCTTAACCGGTTTGAGGCTGTCGGCTTGTCCTGGCCACTGCCTGAGAGCATGGACGGCACGGCCCTGATCAACAAACTGGCTCCAGCACCGGTTACCTGCCCTGAGCAGAATATGGTCGACCCCGACTGGCAGGAGGTTCATAAGGAGCTGAAGTCTAAGGGGATGACCAAGCAGCTGGTGTGGGAGGAGTACTGTGAGGCCTACCCACACAATGCCTACAGTTACTCTCAGTTCTGTCACCGTTACCGGCAGTGGAATAACAAACAAAAGCGTTCCATGCGCCAGCATCACCGGGCCGGTGAGAAGCTGTTTGTTGATTACGCTGGCCTGACCGTGCCTGTGGTGAACAAGACAACCGGAGAAACCGCGCCCGCACAGATCTTCGTTGCCGTCCTGGGTGCCTCCAATTACACCTTTGCCGAGGCTTCCTGGACCCAGGGCTCTGTCGACTTTATCAGCTCCCAGGTGCGTGCCTTCAAGTTCTTTGGCGGTGTCCCTGAAATGCTGGTGCCGGATAACCTGCGCAGTGCCGTGACCAAAGCCTGCCGATACGACCCGGACATCAACCGAAGCTACCTGCACATGGCTGAACACTTTGGTTGCTCGATTATGCCGGCAAGGCCTTATAAACCGAAGGATAAGGCCAAGGTAGAAGTCGGCGTCCAACTGGTGGAGCGCTGGATCCTGATGCGCCTGCGTCACCACAGATTCTTCTCCCTGTCAGAGCTGAACTGGGAAATAGGACGCTTGCTGGAAGACCTGAATAACCGGCCATTCCGGCAGCAAAAAGGCTGTCGGCGCAGTCTGTTTGATGAGCTGGACAGACCGGCCCTGATGTCATTACCCAGACAGGCCTTTGAGCACCTGGAGTTCAAGGTGGCCAGGGTCAGTATTGATTACCATATCCGGTTCAGCGACCACTTCTACTCCGTACCACACCAGCTGGTAAAAGAAGAGGTGGAAATCAGGGCCAGTCACCACACGGTCCAGATACTCTACAAAGGAAAACCGGTCACCAGCCACGTACGGCAGTATAACAGCGGTGGCTTTACCACCCGGCCTGAACACATGCCAACCCGGCACCAGAAACAGCAACAGTGGACACCCGGTCGGCTTAAGAACTGGGCACAGAAAATCGGGCCTGATGTGCTCGGATTTACCCAGCAACTGTTGGATAGCAAGCAACACCCGGAACAGGCTTACCGGGCCTGTCTCGGGCTTCTGAACATGGAGCGGGAATACGGTACCCAGCGTCTGAATGCTGCCTGCCATCGGGCCATTGCCTGTGGCGGACGACGGGTTGCCAATGTGCGTTCCATCCTGCAGTCCGGACTGGACAAGGTTCCGTTAACACCGGCGAAAGAACAGGAAACCCGTGTCACCGTCAGCCACGAGAACATTCGTGGCGCTGACTTCTTTCAATGAGGGTTAAGGGCATGATCAATCAAACCATGACCCGTTTACGTGCCCTCAGACTCAGCGGTATGGCCGATGCCCTGCAGCTTCAGCAGGAGCAGCCAGGCACCTATGAGGGGCTCAGCTTCGAAGAACGACTTGCCCTGCTGGTTGACCAGGAAGATGCCGACCGCAACAACAAGCGGTTGGCAAGGTTGCTCAGGGCTGCACGCTTCAAGCTGGCGGCCACCCTGGAAGACATTGACTACGAGCAGCCACGGGGCATCAGCAAATCGAAAATAGCGACACTGGTCACCTGTGACTGGTTGCGCCGCAAACAGAACCTGCTGCTGACCGGCCCCTGTGGTACGGGTAAAAGCTGGTTGAGCTGTGCCTTCGGGCACGGTGCCTGTCTGCGTGGTTACAGCGTTCGCTACTTCCGCACCTCCCGGTTGCTGGAAGCCATGACCATAGCACACGGCGATGGCAGTTATACGAAACAGCTCAGGCAACTGGCCAGGGTTGACCTGCTGATACTTGATGACTGGGGCCTTGAGCCCCTGATTCAGAGCCAGCGCAACGACCTGCTGGAAATCATGGATGACCGGCACAACCAGAGCTCAACCATCGTCACCAGCCAGCTGCCGGTGTCGAAATGGCACAGCAGCATAGGCGATGCCACCCTGGCCGATGCGATTCTGGATCGGTTGACCCATAACGCCCACCGGATAGAACTCAAGGGAGAATCCATGAGAAAAGCGAAAACAAAACTGGCGGACCGTGAACACTAAAGCTAGAAATTAAAGGAGGCGATGCTTAAGGGAGTGAAGGTGTTCACGATACACCAGAATGAGCGTTCATGTTCGCCAGAATACGCACGAGGCAGGCCACAACGAAAACAGCACCGTAGAAAAGCAGAGTTTCAAACAGTCCGGCCTTACGGTAAGCGTCACCAGTTCCATCATCACCGCCCTGCAAACTGCGGATCTAATGAAAGAGCTGGGCAGCAAGACCGATAACGACCGCCTGAAAGCACTGGCCGGTGCAACTGCTGCACTGTCAGCCAAACAGGCATACGACGGTGCCACGGCAGTGGCTCAGGCAGAAACACCAAAGGATATGGCAGATGCTGCGGGTGTTGGAATCAGTGCCAGCCTCGGCACCAGCAAACAGGCAAGTACCACAACACGTACCAGCAACAATGCTCACAAATCCACTCTGGTGGCCGGTGGTGATATTACCCTTAATGCCAGTGGCGCAGGCAATGATTCAGATATCTCAATTACTGGCAGCGACATAAATGCTGGCAATAACGCCAACCTGAACGCCGAAGATGATATTAACCTTCTTGCCGCTAAAAATACCGCAGAACTGGATTCTGAAAGCAACGGCAGTAGTGCCAGTATTGGGGCCTCGTTCAAGTTTGGAGGTTCACAAAATGGTTTGAGTTTCAATGCCAGCGTGTCGGGTAATCGTGGCAATGCTGAAGGTGTCGACACTACCTGGCAAAACACGCAGATCAATGCAGGCAACCAGGTTGATCTGAGTTCTGGTCAAGACACCAACCTAAAAGGCGCTGTAGTCAAAGGTGAAAAGGTCGTCGCCGATGTGGGGGGTGATCTGAATATTGAGAGCCTGCAGGATACCAGTACATACGAGTCTGAACAGAAAAGTGGCGGAGTTGGAGTCAGCATCTGTGTGCCTCCACTCTGTGCAGGTGCCAGCTCAGTCAGCGCCAATATAGGCAAAACCGATATAGACAGCGACTACCGAAGTGTCACAGAACAGTCAGGCATCAAGGCTGGAGACGAGGGCTTTGATATTACGGTTGGTGACAACACCGATCTTAAAGGTGCTTTGATTGCCAGCAGTGATGAAGCCATAGCCGGTGATAAAAACAGCCTGACCACGGGCACCCTGACGAACTCTGATATAGAGAACAGGGCAGAGTACGACGCTACCAGTGCCAACCTCGGCTTTAGCACTGATGGCGTGTCGGCACCTTCCGCGCTGTCCGCTTCGGACGACGACAGCAGTACAACTCAAAGTGGCATCAGTGGTGGTGCTGTCACCATTACCAACGAAGAAAAGCAGCGACAGCTGACCGATAAAGACGCTGATACCACGGTCGCTGAACTCAACCGGGATGTGAACAGCAGCACTGACAGTAATGCGCTGGACAGGATCTTTGATGAGCAGGAAATTCAGACCGGATTTGAAATCACCCGTGCATTTGTCTCAGAGGTCAATACTTTTGTTGAACAGCAGGCCAAAGCCGCTGATACCAACCAGAAAGCCCTTGATGAAGAGCGTGCAAAACCCGTTGACCAGCAAGACCCTGCTCTCATACGACAGATTGAAAATAATCTGAATGAACTGGATACCTGGCAGATGGGAGGCACAGGACGAACGGTTCTCACAGCCCTTTCGGTAGCAGCCAGCGGCAACGTAACGGGCAGTGCCAGCCAGATGGTGCAGTCAGCAGCAGTCAGTTATTTGCAGTCACTGGCAACACAGGAAGTAAAACATCTCGCCGACTATCTGGATGATAAAAATGCCCGTGCTGCTTTACAGGGGCTGGTTGGTTGTGCCGGTGCAGCTGCACAAGGCGCCAGCTGTGGCAGTAGTGCAACCGGTGCTGCGGCCAGTGTTGTGATTAACAATCTACTCAAGGAAAAGGGTGAACAGCTTACTTCACAACAAAGAGAAAAGCGTAAAAATCTGGTCATCAATCTGATTGCGGGTGTCACTGCGGCGGCAGGAGGGGAAACAGAGGTTGCAGCGGCTGCCGGGCAGATTGAGGCGGAGAATAATGCACTTTGTGGCGGGGCTTGTATTGGTCTCGGTATAGCAGTAATCAAAGTTGCTGATATGGCTTTTACAGCCTACGAGATATGGGATGATGCCAAAGCAGTTCGAGATGGAGAAAAAACAGTTGAAGAGTTGGCAGCTGAAAAAGGGACTGACTATGTTGCTCAGGCATTGGCAGGTAGGCTGGGTAAGTACGGGCTGAAAGTTGTTAAGAAAGGTGGCAAGTGGTTTTCTGGTACGGATGATCAGTTGACGAGGATTACAGCTGATCGTGATAGTGGTAATCTTACAAATCTGAATAAAACAAGTGTTGTAAAAGATGATGGGGCCAAGTTAAATGGTGGCTTGGCTAGTTCTGATAATGGGATTCTTGGCAATGAGGTTCCATATGATTCTACCAATGTCAGAAAGGAACTTAGTGATGGTTATGGTGCAGAGAAAGTTACCTCCACTACAGCACCTCCTTTGAATGCAAAAAATGTCAAGTTTGCTGGCCAAAGGCATCCGGTAACTGGAGTTGTTTTTGATCGTAGAGGTTTTCCAATTTTTGATGATGTGGCTGCCTTTGATACACGAATCCCCATAGAAGCTTTTAGAACTGCTAGCTATGATGACCAGATGAAGATGGCATCAAAGGGCTTAGCTGATGCGATTCAAAGAGGGGAGGTGAATGCTTCCAAATTCTCAGCTGATCAGCTTCGTCAAATCAATCGTGGTTCAAAAACTATTGATGGTTTCTCATGGCACCATCATCAGGACACAGGAAGAATGCAGTTAGTTCCACGAGATATACACAAGCGCACAGGACATATTGGTTGGGAGGGAATGTCAAATGGCAAGTAAGATTAAGCTGTCGAGCTTAACGAAAGATGATAGTGAAGCAATTGGTTTTGTGATGGGATGCCTGTTCTCTTCTTCAGTCAGTGTAGAGGAATTTAATAAATGGGCGATGATGATTGTCGATAAAGTGGAGTTAGATCAGATACCTCCATTTATATTTGATTTGATAAGTTTTCAAGGAAGTCTTACGGATATCTACAAAACCATAGGGTTTACACCTGTTTGGAAACGTTCTAACGAAGAAGATGCTGCTTTGTTTGGCATCGCTATCAAGAGAGGACGCGAGGTATATGATATGCCAGTATCTTCTTCTGTTGCGCTGAAGTGTTTGGAGAATAATCCCCATATCGAGGATATCTTCAATGAAATGTTTCCATTTATCACTATTTCGGGACACCAAGTAATCGGGGACAGATCTTGATTATTAATCTCACCAAGGCCTGAGCTCAATTGTTGAAGTGAGAGGCACCAGGGCTGTCTCTACCTCAAGCACTACGTTACAGGCAGACAACATTGTTCTAGTAGCCACAAAAAACACCCAGCAACAACAGAACCTTGAAGATAAAAAGAAAAGTGGCCTGTTCAGCGGCGGCGGCATTGGCGTCACTTTAGGCTCACAGCAGCAGTCTCTGGATACCCTGCAAACATCCACCACGTTAAGTGGCTCCACCGTGGGTTCCATAGAAGGCAATGTAACCATGGTGGCCAGCAATGAATATCGCC
>NZ_JBLYZG010000117.1:0-6603 GCF_049310245.1 Endozoicomonas sp. ALB115
TGGTGGCAGGAGTGTCAGCTTAAAACACCTGGTTGTTGACACCACATGAGATAACGCCGGTAGCCCTGTGTATCCTGTGTTCTGAACTTGCTGATATGTTGGCTGATAAAGTAGCCATGGTTCGTTCAACCATGAAAAACAGTCACTTGGATAATCTATTTATGCGGCTACAGAGATATGGTCAGCGGGAATTGCTGGCAAATTCTTATGCTTGGTTGACATAAATAAAGAATGAGTTGTGAAAGAGAAGAACTTTTATAAGAAGGCGTGGTCTTAAGCTGTAATTCAACAATTCGATAATTCAATGGATCAAACCAATCAATTTCCTTCATTTGATGCTTATTTTTATTATCTTTGTTCCAGCGCATTAGGTTTAGTAGATCAAGAACAACAATTTGGCACCACCGAACAGCAGCCTGTTTATCAAGGCATACCAGTTCAAGTGCTGAACCCTATTCATATTTACAATAGCGGACCAGATACATATCAGAATGAAGCTGATCGTTCTTATTCATTGAATCAATATAATATTACATCCCTAACAAGTCTCGATTCAGAAAACGCTTCTGGAACAGGTATTCAAGAGATACCACAATCCATTCTTGATGAATATGTTCCTTACCAGCATGATTATGAACCCGTTAATAATCCATTATTACTAACACCAAGTACTCCTTTTCAGGAGATAATATCGTGGGACGAGCTTGAAATTAGGGAGCAAACAACAGCGAATCATACAAGCTCAGGTTTACAGTTAACTAATCTTCCTGCCGGAATTAATAGTTCACAAGATTTACGGCCAGTTGCTGTCATTAATCCGTTATGCATGCACCAAGCAACAAGTGATAACCAACAAAACCAGGCAGAAGTTAATGTTGATGGCAGTTCTTCACTTGCCGAGCGCAAAAGGGAGCGCCGAAGGGAGCGCCAAAGGGAGCGCAAAAGGGAGCTTCGCAAAGATCCCGCTTACGCCGAGCGCGAAAGGGAGCGCAAAAGGGAGCGCAAAAGGGAGCGCTACCAGACAGATCCCGCTTACGCCGAGCGCCAAAGGGAGCGCCAAAGGGAGCGCCAAAGGGAGCGCCAAAGGGAGCGCTACCAGACAGATCCCGCTTACGCCGAGCGCCAAAGGAAGCGCCAAAGGGAGTGCTACCAGACAGATCCCGCTTACGCCGAGTGCGAAAGGGAGCGCCAAAGGGAGGGCAAAAGGGAGGGCAAAAGGGAGCTTCGCAAAGATCCCGCTTACGCCGAGCGCCAAAGGGAGCGCCAAAGGGAGCTTCGCAAAGATCCCGTTTACGCCGAGGGACAAAAGATCTATATAAAGACCTACAAAAGAATCAAAATACAAACCTCCAATAAGGAAGAAGCTAAAGAGCAAGCTGTGATCGCAAGAGAGCGGTATCTTCAGTCAGTTAATTCAGCTAAAAACTCAGGTGATTTACCACTGACTTCTAATTTAGCTAAAGCGACTCAGAGTTCCAGTAAAAATTTAGAAGGTGCTGCCCCCCTGCTTTTCAGTCGTCAAGCTGAAGGAATATTTACAGTCCCAATCGCCCCCTCTCAGCCTTAGTGATCGGTCAGCAATCAAAGAAAGAGATTATTGATGTTTCCATCAATGACCTCGCTGCCTGTAACCCGCCCGCCAACGTCACCCTCATCTGTGAGGCGCTGACTTTCGAAGAGTTTTACGTCACTATTTAGTAATAGCCATAGCAAATCCCTATGCTTGGTTGACATAAATAAAGAATGAGTTGTGAAAGAGAAGAACTTTTATAAGAAGGCATGGTCTTAAGCTGTAATTCAACAATTCGATAATTCAATGTATCAAACCAATCAATTTCCTTCATTTGATGCTTATTTTTATTATCTTTGTTCCAGCGCATTAGGTTTAGTAGATCAAGAACAACAATTTGCTACCACCGAACAGCAGCCTGTTTATCAAGGCATACCAGTTCAAGTGCTGAACCCTATTCCTATTTACAATAGCGGACCAGATACATATCAGAATGAAGCTGATCGTTCTTATTCATTGAATCAATATAATATTACATCCCTAACAAGTCTCGATTCAGAAAACGCTTCTGGAACAGGTATTCAAGAGATACCACAATCCATTCTTGATGAATATGTTCCTTACCAGCATGATTATGAACCCGTTAATAATCCATTATTACTAGCACCAAGCACTCCCTTTCAGGAGCTAATATCGTGGGACGAGCTTGAAATTAGGGAGCAAACAACAGCGAATCATACAAGCTCAGGTTTACAGTTAACTAATCTTCCTGCCGGAATTCATAGTTCAAAAGATTTACGGCCAGTTGCTGTCATTAATCCGTTATGCATGCACCAAGCTACAAGTGATAACCAAAAAACCCAGGCAGAAGTTAATGTTGATGGCAGTTCTTCACTTGCCGAGCGCAAAAGGGAGCGCGAAAGGGAGCTCCTAAGGGAGCTTCGCAAAGATCCCGCTTACGCCGAGCGCCTAAGGGAGCGCAAAAGGGAGCGCCTAAGGGAGCGCCAAAGGGAGCGCCAACGGGAGCGCCAACGGGAGCGCTACCAGACAGATCCCGCTTACGCCGAGCGCAAAAGGGAGCGCCAAAGGGAGCTTCGCAAAGATCCCGCTTACGCCAAGCGCAAAAAGGAGCGGTACCAGGCAGATCCCGCTTACGCCGAGGGACAAAAGATCTATATAAAGACCTACAAAAGAATCAAAATACAAACCTCCAACAAGGAAGAAGCTAAAGAGCAGGCAGTGATCGCAAGAGAGCGGTATCTTCAGTCATTCAATTCAGCTAAAAACTCAGGTGATTTACCACTGACTTCTAATTTAGCTAAAGCGACCCAGAGTTCCAGTAAAAATTTAGAAGGTGCTGCCCCCCTGCTTTTCAGTCGTCAAGCTGAAGGAATATTTACAGTCCCGATCGCCCCCTCTCAGCCTTAGTGAATGGTCAGCAATCGAAGGGTCAGAAGGTACTGAACATTATCATCTGGATAAGCGAACGGTAGAACCTGCTGTGCCTCAATGGGAGCAAGCAATTCCCGCTGACCATATCTCTGTAGCCGCATAAATAGATTATCCAAGTGACTATTTTTCAAGGTTGAACGAACCATGGCTACTTTATCAGCCAACATATCTGCAAGTTCAGAACACAGGATACACAGGGCTACCGGCGTTATCTCATGTGGTGTCAACAACCAGGTGTTTTAAGCTGACACTCCTGCCACCAATAATCGCTGTGTACACATCCTCCCAGTTATCGATGACAAACCAGTCAAATAAGCCTCGTATCCCAAGCCATAGCGCTTTTTTGGACTTCTTTGCTTCAAGAGCTTGCTGGAAGAACTTGCAAGCCAGTTGCTCTATCTGGTTAATGAGAAAGGCGGTGAAAGTCAGGCAGGCCAGGTTGGTAGCCAGGTGCTGCTCTCCGTGCCCGTAATTGTGTTCGAGATGGTAGCCCTGTGTTTTCAGTGTGTTAAACGTTTCGTTCTCAATTTCCCATCTGGCGCGTCCTCCTCGCATGACTTTCGCCACGTTCTCCCTGGTGAGTTTGATATCGGTAATCCAGTTGTTGACGTACTTCTTGTTACCCTTTGGATCAATTTCGACGTATTCGAGATAGTTGACCAGCGTCTCTTTATTTTTGACGCAATCCCGGTCAAACTGCAGTAATGACGGATACTTCAAATGCATGACGGCAAGGCCGCTCATGATCGCATCATGAAGCGGGATTGCATCCTGACTCTTCCTTGGTCCGAAATCCGGTATTTTCGCAGCTTCTTTAGAAACGATGCTGATCAGTTTTTCGGCAACTGTCTTTCGATTAGATGGAGGCACAGTAAACAATAGTAGTCATGTAATGCAGGATATTTTACCTGATAGTCTGCGATTTCAGAACTGCCGGATCTGTCTACAAGCTTTGGTATTATTGGCCATAATCAATCTAGCGGGAATTGCTGGTAAATGAGTGGCGAAAGGTAGGAACTTTTATATGAAAGCGTGGTCTTAAGCTGTAATTCAATTATTCAATTATTCAATGTATAGACTAACTTCTTCTCAACTAAATCCAGCCCCTAAAGGCCTTTCTAATATTCAAGGCATGCCTTTAGCTGAACCTGGTGCAACAGGTCAGGCTTTCTTCCGAATGGTTACTGAAGTTGAACAACCTGTAACTAACCATAACATGACTGACCAATCTACAAGTTCAGATAATCAAGGGCATTTAAATCCTAAAAAAAAATGGTTGAAATATTTCGCTGTACAAAATCAAACCAGCTATAAAGATTCTCCTGCAATTCCAGTAGCTACCCCCATAAATCTAATTGAACCCCTGAAAAATTATCAGACTGCAGAATATGACCCTGAAAATAATACTTTTTCGATATACTCCTTAACAAAGGGGGTTCAATCAACCTCGCAAAACTCGACAGATGTTGATACCAAACTTAATCCACCTACTCAAATTCCTAACCAAGACGGCATTGGTAATTTTTCTAAATCTACAGCGTCGATTGCGATTATTACCGCACGATTGAAAAGTGAAAATCTTCAACAATATACATCTCCTTCGATTCAAGCCGAAGAAGCTATTGATGAAAATTCTTCACATATTGAATGCCAAAGGGAGCTTCACAAAGATCCCGCTTACGCCCAGAGCAAAAGGGAGCGCCAAAGGGAGCGCAGAAGGGAGCGCCAAAGGAAGCGTTACCAGACAGATCCCGCTTACGCCCAGCGCCAAAGGGAGCGCCAAAGGAAGCGTTACCAGACAGATCACGTTTATGCCGAGCGCCAAAGGAAGCGCCTAAGGGAGCTTCGCAAAGATCCCGCTTACGCCCAGCGCGAAAAAGAGCGCCAAAGGGAGCGCCAAAGGGAGCGCCGCAAGCAGTATCGTCAGTCAGTCAATTCAGCTAAAAAGTCAGGTGATTTACCACTGACTTCTAATTCAGCTGAAGCGACCCATAGTTACAATAAAAATTTAGAAGGTGCTGCCCCCCGATTTTCAGTCGTCAAGCTGAAGGAATATTTACAGTCCCGATTGACCCCTTTCAGCCTTAGAGAACGGTCAGCAATCGAAGGGTAAGAAGGTAATGGTCGCTATTCGTCCGGGCAGGCAAACGGCACAAGCTGTTGTGCCTCAACGGGAGCTCCATTGGAACGATCATAGATAACGGAAAACTGCCGGTTATCCGGGAGCGTCAACGTCATAGTTTTATTTGGCGCTTTGGAGAGAGCAAACAGGTTCTTGACCGTTAGCCGGGAAACCCAACCGGCCTCGCCATTACCAGAAAGAACAGTAGAATGGCCGAACTAACTGGCCTTCCTGCACCATTAAAGCCCCGGTCAGGCTGCACTCGGTGGTTTGCTCTACCGTGTTCCATTCAAATATCTGTCCGGAGGTTAGAGACCGCATAGATTACCTTACATGGAGAGTCAGCTAATCCCCTCTAAACTCTTGCCAGCTCTGGCCTCCAGATTTTTTGTCCCGTACACAGGTAATAGCCATAGCAATTCTTTATGCTTGGTTGACATAAATATATGATGAATGTATGGCGAAAGGGAGGAACTTTATATAAGAAAGCGTGGTCTTAATCTGCAATTCGATAATTCAATAATTCAATGAATAGACCAACCTCTTCTCAATTAAGTCCAGCCCCTAATGGCCTTTCTAATACTCAAGGCATGTCTTTAGCTGAATCTGGTGCAGCAGGTCAGGCTTTTTCCCGAGTGGTTACTGAAGTTGGACAACCTGTAACTAAGCATGACATGACTGGCCAAACTACAAGTTCAGATAATCAAGGATATTTAAATCCTAAAATAAAATGGTTGAAAGATTTCGCTGTACAAAATCAAACTAGCTATAAAGATTCTCCTGCAATTCCAGTAGCTATACCACTGAAAAATTATCAGGTTGCAGAATATGACCCTGAAAATAATACTTTTTCGATATACTCCTTAACAAAGGGTGTTCAATCAACCTCGCAAAACTCGACAGATGTTGATACCAAACTTAATTCACCTATTCAAATTCCTAATCAAGACGCCATTAGTAATTTCTCTAAATCTACAGCGCCAATTGCGATTATTACCCCACAATTGACAAGTGAACATCTTCAACAATATACATCTCCTGCGATTCAAGCCGAAGAATCTATTGATGAAAATTCTTCACATATTGAATGCCAAAGGAAGCTTCGCAAAAATTCCGCTTACGCCCATCGCAAAAGGGAGCGTTACCAGACAGATCCCGCTTACGCCCAGCGCATAAGGGAGCACCAAAGGAAGCGTTACCAGAAAGATTCCGCTTATGCCCAGCGCCAAAGGGAGCGCCTAAGGGAGCTTCGCAAAGATCCCTCTTACGTCCAGCGCCAAAGGGAGCGCCAAAGGGAGCGTTACCAGACAGATCCCGCTTACGCCCAGCGCAAAAGGGAGCGCCAAAGGGAGCTTCGTAAAGATCCCGTTTACGCCCAGCGCGAAAGGGAGCGCCAAAGGGAGCATCGCAAAGACCCCGCGTACGCCCAGCGCCAAAGGGAGCTTCGCAAAGACCCCGCTTACGCCCAGCGCCAAAGGGAGCGCCAAAGGGAGCTTCGCAAAGACCCCGCTTACGCCCA
>NZ_JBLYZG010000118.1:0-6601 GCF_049310245.1 Endozoicomonas sp. ALB115
TCAGGTTGCTGCTGATTCTTCCTGTTTTCCCTCTACAGAGTTCATCAATCTGTTCCGCTTAGGCGCTGTCACAAACATAGGGCAACCATCGTATTACGCTTCCGGAACCGCTTTCAGGGTAGCCACCAGCAGATCCCAGAACCTGGCAACGCTCTGGATATGGACTTTCTCATCCGGAGAGTGCGGGAAGCGGATGGTTAGGCCACGTGAAGTCAGTTTTTTGCATTAAGAAAAAAACATAACCCGGGAACTTTTCCATCACTGGATGGATCAATGATGCCAAGTATTTTTTGTACATATTTCCAATGTACTTTTATGCAACATCATCGAGGCCTGTTTATGATTCAGCAACCTATTCAGCAGTCCATTCAGCAACCAATTTATGACAGCGCTTCCCAACGTTCAGGGAATGGCGTCGAACATTCCTGGCTCGGCCATGGCGTTGCTGTTGCTAAAGCATTTGTGAAATCATTGATTCCGATGGAAGATCCTCACTTCAGTATTAATCCCGATAAAGCACTGGAAGGTATTGGGCGACTGGCCACGGCAACTATCGTGCCGTTGAGTCCCATCCTTTTCATAGCGAAAGATATTGCCGATGCCTGGTTCGGTAGCTGTGTGCCCGGTCCGGATGTCAAACCGGAATTACCACAGACATCAAAAGCAACCGGGGAAGAGGCTCAGGAAAAAGAACCCGGCTCGAAAGACGTACCCCTTCAACAGCCATCCACGGCCCGCTATCAAGGGAGTCAGGGATCCAGAGGACTGCTTGCACTTGGCACACTGGCCAGCTCTTTTCAGTATGCCAATTCGAATGCCAGTGCCAATGGTTCAATACCCATAAAGATTTATGATGCAAAAACCCTGGGCATGATTGGCCGAAATGACAGCTATCCACTGAACGGTACATACCAACAGACGGCGGATATTGTTGTCACTCAAGACTATCAATCCATTGGCAGTGATACCGATCCATTCACCGGGCAGTACGATGGGCAGTGCCGTACTATCAGCGACCTGCCTGACTGTCTTGTTGACACTCTGAAAGGCAGCATCAGTGACCTTCACTTGACTGGTGCCAATATAATAAATTCCACGAAGGTGACTGGGGTAGCAGCCTGTGTTGTTGATATTAATGGCACAGTCATTGGTGTACGGGCCGAAAATGCTCGTATTTCCACCTGGGGTGACAAAGCTTACGCGGGCATTGGGGGAGGGGAGATTAAAGGAACGGTTGCCAACATCACGGCGGTGGACAGCACGGTCGAAACCTCGGGTGAACGTGCATACGCCGGCATCGGGGGGGGGCTGGTTCACGATGGAGGAATGGTTGCCAACACCACGGCGGTGGACAGCAGGGTAGAAACCTCGGGTGAACGTGCATACGTCGGCATCGGAGGGGGGTGGGTTTCTGGAATGGTTGCCAACACCACTGCGGTGAACAGCACGGTCAAAACCAACAAGGGTGAACGTGCATACGCCGGCATCGGGGGGGGGGTGATTGTCAAAGGAACGGTTGCCAACACCACGGCGGTGAACAGCACGGTCGAAACCTCGGGTAAAGATGCACACGCCGGCATCGGGGGGGGGATGATTTTCAAAGGAAAGGTTGCCAACACCACGGCGGTGAACGGCACGGTCGAAACCTCGGGTAATTATGCATACGCCTGCATCGGGGGGGGGGTTGTTAAAAACGGAACGGTTGCCTGCACCACGGCGGTGAACAGCAAGGTCAAAACCTCGGGTGTAGGTGCATACGCCTGCATCGGGGGAGGGCAGGTTACCTATGGAGGATCGGTTGCCAACACCACGGCGGTGAACAGCACGGTCGAAACCTTGGGTGAAGGTGCATTCGCAAGCATCGGGGGAGGGGCGGTTTTCGATCAAGGAACGGTTGCCTGCACCACGGCGGTGGACAGCACGGTCGAAACCTCGGGTAAAAATGCACACGTCGGCATTGGGGTAGGGCAGGTTACCGATGGAGGAAAGGTTGCCAACACCACGGCGGTGAACAGCAGGGCCGAAACCTCGGGTGAACGTGCATGCGCAGGCATCGGGGGGGGAGCGGTTTACGATCAAGGAACGGTTGCCTGCACCACGACGGTGGACAGCACGGTCGAAACCTCGGGTAAATATGCACACGCAGGCATTGGGGTAGGGCAGGTTACCAATGGAGCAACGGTCGCCAACACCACGGCGGTGAACAGCAGGGCCGAAACCTCGGGTGAGCGTGCATGCGCAGGCATCGGGGGAGGGGCGGTTTACGATCAAGGAACGGTTGCCTGCACCACGGCGGTGGACAGCACGATCGAAACCTCGGGTAAATATGCACACGCAGGCATTGGGGTAGGGCAGGTTACCAATGGAGCAACGGTCGCCAACACCACGGTGGTGAACAGCACGGTCGAAACCTCGGGTGAAGTTGCATGCGCCGGCATCGGGGTGGGCCTGGTTCATAATGGAGGAAAGGTTGGCAGCACCACGGCGGCGGGCAGCAAGGTCGAAACCTCGGGTAAATATGCATACGCCGGCATCGGGGGAGGGCTGGTTTCCAATGGAGGAACGGTTGCCAACACCACGGCGGTGAACAGCACGGTCGAAACCTCGGGTAAATATGCATACGCCGGCATCGAAGGAGGGGAGGTTCGTGATGGAGGAAAGGTTACCAACACCACGGCGGTGAATAGCTATGTCATCATGAAAAAGAATTTTGGACCTGAATCCAATGAGCAGCTTCTTTGCCAAAAAGCTGACCCACGCGTGTTAACAGCCAATTGCGCTTTTGGACCTGAATCCAATGAGCAGCTTCTTTGCCAAAAAGCTGACCCTCGTGTGTTAACAGCCAATTGCGCTTCGGGAACTGAATTTCTGGATGCGTTGGATTTTTCGTACGGTGATGTTTGCCCGGTAAATGCCGCTACAGTGTCAACAACCGCTTCGGCGTCAACTGCCGCGACAGAGTCAACCGCGGCGGCGTCAGCAGCCGCCATAGTGTCAACAGACGCTAGAGTATCAACAGCGGCTACAGCATCAACAGCCGCTACAGCATCAACAGCCGCTACAGCGCTCATTACCACAGGTACACTTGTGGCAGCGGGCGGATTGGCGATTGTCGGCTATTCAACCTATCAATGGATTAACGGTTACCGGCACGGGTTGCGTGGTAAGGAGCTGGCGAAGAAACCCCTGACTCGTGGTAAAGAACTGGCTAGCGCTGCGGTCAACTCGGTATCACATGGTTGTCAGGGAATCAGAGAACGAATGAACAGGCAGAGAGTTCCTGCACTCAGCAGCGTATGAAATGAACCAGGTACTGACTGACAGAGTAACTGAGCTGGACAAACGTTGGTAACCTATTTATTCAAACAGTCCCCTGTATTGGAGCATTTAAAAAAGGCGACCGTCACTGAACAGTCGTCTTTTTATAGTACCAGAATGTCAGAACGATCAGGTTGCTGCTGATTCTTCCTGTTTTCCCTCTACAGAGTTCATCAATCTGTTCCGCTTAGGCGCTGTCACAAACATAGGGCAACCATCGCATTACGCTTCCGGAACCGCTTTCAGGGTAGCCACCAGCAGATCCCAGAACCTGGCAACGCTCTGGATATGGACTTTCTCATCCGTAGAGTGCGGGAAGCGGATGGTTAGGCCACGTGAAGTCAGTTTTTTGTATTAAGAAAAAAACATAACCCGGGAACTTTTACATCACTGGATGGATCAATGATGCCAAGTATTTTTTGTACATATTTCCAATGTACTTTTATGCAACATCATCGAGGCTTGTTTATGATTCAACAACCCATTCAGCAACCCATTCAGCAACCAATTTATGACAGCGCTTCCCAATGTTCAGGGAATGGCGTCGAACATTCCTGGCTCGGCCATGGTGTTGCTGTTGCTAAAGCATTTGTGAAATCATTGATTCCGATGGAAGATCCTCGCTTCAGTATTAATCCCGATAAAGCACTGGAAGGTATTGGGCGACTGGCCACGGCAACTATCGTGCCGTTGAGTCCCATGCTTTTCATAGCGAAAGATATTGCCGATGCCTGGTTCGGTAGCTGTGTGCCCGGTCCGGATGTCAAACCGGAATTACCACAGACATCAAAAGCAACCGGGGAAGAGGCTCAGGAAAAAGAACCCGGCCTGCAAGACGTACCCCTTCAACAGCCATCTGCAGCCCGCTATCAAGGGAGTCAGGGAACCAGAGGACTGCTGGCACTTGGCACGCTGGCCAGCTTTTTTCAGTATGCCAATTCGAATGACAGTGCCGATTGTCCACAACCCATAAAGATGCCCATAAAGATTAATGATACGAAAACCCTGGACAAGATTGGTCGAGATCCCTGCTATCCAATGAACGGTATATACCAACAGACGGCGGATATTGTTGTCACTCAAGACTTTCAATCCATTGGCAATGATACCGATCCATTCACCGGGCAGTACGATGGGCAGTGCCGTACCATCAGCGACCTGCCGGACTGTTTTGTTGCCACTCTGAAAGGCCGCATCAGTGACCTTCACTTGACTGGTGCCAATATAATAAATTCCACAAAGGTGACTGGGTTAGCAGCCTGTGTTGTTGAAATTAATGGCACAGTCAGTGGTGTCCGGGCCAAAAATGCTCATGTTTCCACCTTGGGTGACAAAGCTTACGCCGGCATTGGGGGAGGGGAGGTTAAAGGAACGGTTGCCAACATCACGGCGGTGGACAGCGCGGTGGAAACCTCGGGTGAACGTGGATACGCCGGCATCGGGGGGGGGATAGTTCACGATGGAGGAATGGTTGCCAACACCACGGCGGTGGACAGCACGGTCAAAACCAACAAGGGTCAATCTGCACACGCCGGCATTGGAGTGGGGGTGGTTGCCCCTGGAGCAACGGTTGCCAACACCACGGCGGTGAAAAGCACGGTCGAAACCTTGGGTCTTTATGCACGCGCCGGCATCGGGGGGGGGGTGATTGATGGAAATGTTGCCAACACCAGGGCGGTGAACAGCACGGTCAAAACCTCGGGTACTTATGCGCACGCCGGCATTGGAGGGGGGTGGGTTGACACTGTAGGAACGGTTGCCAACACCAGGGCGGTGAACAGCACGGTCAAAACCTCGGGTACTGATGCATACGCCGGCATCGGGGGAGGGCAGGTTTCCGGAAATGCAACGGTGGTTGCCAACACCACGGCAGTGGACAACAGCACGGTCGAAACCTCGGGTAAATCAGCATCCGCCGGCATCGGGGTGGGGGCGGTTTTCGATCAAGGAAAGGTTGCCAACACCACGGCGGTGAACAGCACGGTCGAAACCTCGAGTACTGATGCAAACGCCGGCATCGGGGTGGGGGCGGTTTACGATCAAGGAAAGGTTGCCAACACCACGGCGGTGAACAGCATGGTCAAAACCTCGCGTGAAAAAGCATGCGCCGGCATCGGGGGAGGGCAGGTTTCCGGAACTGCAACGGTTGCCAACACCACGGCAGTGGACAGCACGGTCGAAACCTCGGGTGAAAATGCATACGCCGGCATCGGGGGAGGGTGGGTTTACAAAAATGCAAAGGTTGCCAACATCAGGGCGGTGAACAGCACCGTCAAAACCTTGGGTAAACGTGGATTCGCCGGCATCGGGGGGGGGACGATTGATGGAAAGGTTGCCGACACCAGGGCGGTGAACAGCACGGTCAAAACCTCGGGTGAACGTGGATACGCCGGCATTGGAGTGGGGTGGGTTGACCAAGAAGGAACGGTTGCCAACACCAAGGCGGTGAACAGCACGGTCGAAACCTCGGGTAAATCAGCATTAGCCGGCATCGGGGGGGGGATGGTTTCCAGAAATGCAAAGGTTGTCAACACCACGGCGGTGAACAGCACGGTCAAAACCTCGCGTGAAAAAGCATACGCCGGCATCGGGGGAGGGCAGGTTTCCGGAACTGCAACGGTTGCCAACACCACGGCAGTGGACAGCACGGTCGAAACCTCGGGTGAAAATGCATACGCCGGCATCGGGGCGGGGGCGGTTTACGATCAAGGAACGGTTGCCTGCACCACGGCGGTGGACAGCACGGTCAAAACCTCGGGTAATTCTGCATACGCCGGCATCGGGGTAGGGCAGGTTGCCCATAACGCAACGGTTGCCAACACCACGGCAGTGAACAGCACGGTCGAAACCTCGGGTGAAGGTGCATACGCCGACATCGGGGCAGGGAAGTTTGCCAATAACGAAAAGGTTTCCAACACCATGGCGGTGAATAGCTATGTCATCATGAAAAAGGATTTTGGACCTGAATCCAATGAGCAGCTTCTTTGCCAAAAAGCTGACCCACGTGTTTTAACAGCCAATTGCGCTTTGGGACCTGAATCCAATGAGCAGCTTCTTTGCCAAAAAGCTGACCCACGCGTGTTAACAGCCAATTGCGCTTCGGGAACTGAATTTCCGGATGCGTTGGATTTTTCGTACGGTGATGTTTGCCCGGTAAATGCCGCTAGAGTGTCAACAACCGCTTCGGCGTCGACGGCCACTACAGAGTCAACAGCGGCGGCGTTAGCAGCCGCCACAGTGTCAGCAGACGCTACAGCATCAACAGCCGCTACGGCGATCATTA
>NZ_JBLYZG010000119.1:0-6362 GCF_049310245.1 Endozoicomonas sp. ALB115
GCCACGGCCTCGTTGAACTCTGGCGTCCGCTCCTGCCCGTTGTCCACCAGTTTCGCCATGGCCCACAGCAGGTTAGCGATTTCCTGAGCACTAATATCACGGGCTTTCGGTTTTTGGTTGCAGTTAAATATTATTGCATCAAGAAGTGTCGACAATAAGACAGCTTGAGTGAGCTGAACACGCTCATCCAGCGGTTTATGAGGGGTAAAAACACCTGCTGAAGTCAATGAGTGAAGTGTTGTCGTCAGGCTTCGCCAATTCCAGCTCCGTGTTGCCGTAAAATTTTGCAGCAAGCGCATCAGCTGGCTTTGTTCTGTGCGATTTAACGGTCTTTTAGCAGCTGATGAGTATTTTTTAATTAAACTGGCATACTGACCGTGATTTCTCCCATCATAGCGATAGCCGAAATGATGCGATTTACTTACCAGGTCATCCATTACTTCTTGTTTGATGAGGGCATTAAAATCTTGAGTAGGGTTTACTGTACGGCGCTGTAGATATTGACAAGAGCGTGTGTCAGAAGAATGGTAAAATTCATTGCGACCCGGTGCCGTGCGGGGGGGATGATTCCATGGTCTGACAGTGGCATGTCGGTATCGCCCATGCCTTGAAGAAGGGGCATGGCCATTCGGTTCGTTGTAACTGTTATCTGATCTTGGGTATTGACCACTGATACCAGCAGAACGTCTATCCATAATTAAATTTCATTAATTCATGAAAATATTAAAGGCAGACTGCTGTTATGCCCAGAAGTTCATTGTGCGGCAAAGTATACTTGAGTCATGATGGGAGGAGGGCGATTACTGGCTGCTTGCTTTCTTCCTCTTTGCCGGGTTGGTTTGCTCTGCTAAATGTTCTTCGGTAGTAACGTATGCAGTACCTGCCCACCCTCTTTTAAGTGATACAAAACCATGACCCTGTGGTGGGATGCCTATCCTGGTCTTTATTTGATCAATGTATGGTTTCATTAAATCGTTGCTCAAAAGCTGGTTAGTCGGGATTTCAATGACCTCAAATCCTGCTTTTTGCAGCAGTGCGATTTTCAGCAGAGTCGAACCGTTCCTGGTTTTGAAATCACCACCCACATAATGAGAGGGACCCTGAACTTCAATCACCATGTTGTGATCTGGCAGAAGCAGGTCAACCGGAGGTAATGAGTTCAGACTCTTTTCCTCTTCGATCTTCAAAAATGGAATAGATGATTTGAGTTGATCGCGGAGGTCGACCTGGGTTTTTGAAATGTTTGTGTGGTAATGGCGAACGACCGGACAGGCTCTGCCAAGCCAACTTGCAGCCATGGTAATGATGGATTGTTCCTCATCATTGTCTGGCGAGGTATTTTCCAGGCGAGTGAACAGGTCATCCATGTGCTTTTCAAACACGTTACTTTTATTGGCATTGGAATCCAGAAACAACCTGGCACAGCATACCATGACTCCCCAGAGAGACAACGGTATCTCTTTCTGTGAAAACTGAGGGTTCTCTCTGATTCGATAGACAAGCGATTCGAACGTAGAGGTAACCACGTCCAGCTCAAGGAGTTCACCCAGTTTCGCCATGGCCCATAGCATGATGGCAATACCCTGGGCATTAAATTGGTTTTTCTGTGCGTTTACGCGGGGCAACAGCGCGGCCACGGCCTCTTTGAACTCTGGTGTCCACTCGTGGCCGGTATCCACCAGTTTTGCCATGGCCCACAGCAGGTTGGCGATATGCTGAGGAATAAACTGGTCTTTCTGTGCGTCCACGAGGGGCAGAAGTGTGGCCACGGCCTCTTTGAACCCAGGTGTCTGCTCCAGCCCGTTGTACAAAAGTTTCGCCATGGCCCACAGCAGGTTGGCGATTCCCTGTGGTTTAAAGTCAGCTTTCTGTACTTTCATGTGGGGCAGCAGCGCAGCCACGGCCTGGTTGAAATCTGGTGTCTGCTCCTGGCTGTTGTCCACCAATTTCGCCATGGCCCAGAGCAAGTTGGCGACTCCCTGCGGAACAAATTGGTCTTTCTGTCTGTGCACGCAGGGCAACAGCGCGGCTATGGCCTCTTTCAGATGAGGTGTCCGTTCCTGCCCGTTGTCCACCAGTTTCGCCATGGCCCACAGAAGGTTGGTGATTTCCTGCGGAATGAAGTTAGCTTTCTGTGCGTTCATCTGAGACAACACTGCGGCCACGGCCTCTTTGAGCTCTGGTGTTTGCTCCAGCCCGCTGTCCACCAGTTTTGCCATGGCCCACAGCAGATTGGCGATTTCCTGTCGTTTAAAGTTGGCTTTCTGTGCATTTACCTGGGGCAACAGCGCGACCACGGCCTCTTTGAACTCTGGAGTCAGCCTCTGCCCGTTGTCCACCAGTTTTGCCATGGCCCACTTCAGGTTGGCGATATGCTGAGGAATAAATTGGTTTTTCTGTGCGTTCACGAGGTGCAACAGGGCGGCTAAAGCCTCTTTGAGCCCTGGTGTCCGCTCCAGCCCGTTGTCCACCAGTTTCGCCATGGCCCATAGCAGGTTGGCGATACCCTGGGCAGTAAATTGGTCTTCCTGTGCGTTCACGTGGGGCAACAGCGCGGCTACGGCCTCTTTGACCCCTTGAGTGTGCTCCTGCCCGATGTCTACTATTTTCGCCATGGCCCACAGCAGGTTGGCAATAGCCTGCGGAATAAATTGGTCTTTCTGTGCGTTCACGTGGGGCAACAGGGCTGCCACGGCCTCTTTGAACACAGGTGTCTGCTCCAGCCCGTTGTCCACCAGTTTCGCCATGGCCCACAGCAGGTTGGCAATGTTCTGGGCATTAAGTTGGTTTTTCTGTGCGTCCAGGAGGGACAGCAGGGCGGCCACGGCCTCGTTGACCCCTGGTGTCCGCTCCAGCCCGTTGTCCACCAGTTTCGCCATGGCCCACAGCAGGTTGGCAATGCCCTGGGCATTAAGTTGGTTTTTCTGTGCGTTCATGAGGGGCAACAGGGCGGCCACAGCCTCGTTGAGCCCTGGTGTCTGTTCCTGCCTGTTGTCCACCAGTTTCGCCATGGCCCACAGCAGGTTGGTGATGTGCTGAGGAATAAATCGGTTTTTCTGTGCGTTCACGAGGGGCAACAGGGTGGCCACAGCCTCGTTGAGCCCTGGTGTCCGCTCCAGCCGGTTGTCCACCAGTTTCGCCATGGCCCACAGCAGGTTGGCAATGCCCTGGGCGTTAAATTGGTCTTTCTTTGCATTCAGGAGGGGCAGCAGGGCGGCCACCGCATCTTTGAGACCTGGTGTCCGCTCCAGCCCGTTGTCCACCAGTTTCGCCATGGCCCACAGCAGGTTGACAACGCCCTGGGCATTAAACTGGTTTTTCTGTGCGTTCACGTGGGGCAACAGCGTGGCCACGGCCTCGTTGAGCCCTGGTGTTCGCTCCAGCCCGTTGCCCACCAGTTTCGCGATGGCCCACAGCAGGTTGGCAATGGCCTGGGCATTAAACTGGTTTTTCTGTGCCTTGATGAGGGGCAACAGGGCGGCCATAGCCTCTTTGAGTTCTGCTTTACGCTCCTGCTTGTTGTCCAGCAGTTTTGCCATGGCCCACACCAGGTTGGTGACTTCCTGTGGTTTAAAGTGAGCTTTCTGTGCGTTCACGTGGTGTAACAAAGCGACAACGGCCTCGTTAAGCTCTGGTGTCCGTTCCTGCCCGTTGTCCACCAGTTTTGCCATGGCCCACAGCAGGTTGGCGATTCCCAGGGCATCAATATCCCTGGCTGGAGGCTTTTGGTTGCAGTTAAATATTATTGCATCAAATAGCGTTGACAATAAGTTAGCCTGAGTAAGTCTAACTCGCTCATCCATGGGTTTATGTAAGGTAAAAACACCCGCTGAAGTCAATGAGTGCAGTGTTGTCGTCAGGCTTCGCCAATTCCAGCTCCGCGTTGCCGTGAAATTTTGCAACAAACGCATCAGCTGGCTTTGTTCAGCTCGATTTAACGGTCTTTGAACAGTTGACGTGTATTTTTTAATTGAACTGGCATATTGCCCGTGATTTCTCCCATTATAGCGATGACCGAAACGATCCGATTGACTTACCAGATCATCCATTATTTCTGGTTTGATGAGGGCATTAAAATCTTGAGCAGAGTTGACTGAACGGCACTGTAGATGTTGAGAAGAGCATGTGCCAGAAGAATGGTAAAATTCATTGCGACCCGGTGCAGTGCAGGGGGGATGATTCCATTGTCTGACTGTGGCATGTCTGTATCGCCCACGCCTTGAAGAAGGGGCATGGCCATTCGGTTGGTTGTAACCGTTATCTGATCTTGTGTATTGATCACTGATACCAGCAGAACTTCTATCCATAACTATATTTCATTGATTCATGAAAATATAAAAAGCAGACTGCTGTTCTGTTCAGAAGTTCATTTTGCGGAAAAGTTTACTTGAGTCATGATGGGAGGAAGGCGATGACTGGCTGCTTGTTTTCTTCCTCTTTGCTGGGTTGGTTTGCTAATTTGAATGTTCTTCGGCAGTTACGTATGCAGCATCTGACCACCCTCTTTTAAGTGATGCAGAGTCATGACCCTGTGGCGCGATGCTTTCCCTGATCTTTATTTGATCAATATAGGGTTTCATTAAATCTTTCTTCAAAAGCTGGTTAGCCGGTATTTCAATGACCTCAAATCCTGCTTTTTGCAACAGTGCGATTTTCAGCAGAGTTGAACCATTCCTGGTTTTGAAATCACCACCCACGTAATGAGAGGGGCCCTGAACTTCAATCACCATGTTGTGATCGGGCAGTAGCAGGTCAACCGGAGGTAATGAGTTCAGACTCTTTTCTTCTTCAATCCTCAAAGATGGAATAGATGATTGGAGTTGATCGCGGAAGTCGACCTGGTTTTTTGAACTGTTTGTGTGGTAATGGCGAACGACCGGACAGGCTCTGCCAAGCCAACTGGCAGCCAGGGTAATGATGGATTGTTCCTCTTCATTGTCTGGCGATGTATTTTTCAGGCGAGTGAATAGGTCATCCATGTGCTTTTCAAACACGTTGCTTTGATTAGCATTGGAATCCAGAAACAACCTGGCACAGCATACCATGACTCCCCACAGAGACAACGGTATCTCTTGCTGAGAAAACTCAGGGTTCTCACTGATTCGATAGACAAGCGATTCGAACGTATAGGTAACCACGTTCAGCTCAAGGAGTTCACCCAGTTTTGCCATGGACCAAAGCAGGTTAGCGATTTCCTGTGGTTTAAAGTTAGCTTGTTGTGCGATCACGAGAGGCAACAGGGCGACCACAGCCCCGTTGAGCTCTGGTGTCCGCTCCTGCGCGTTGTCCACCAGTTTCGCCATGGCCCACAGCAGGTTGGCGATTCCCTGGGCATCAATATCCCATGCTTCAGCTTTTTTGTTGCACTTGAATCTTATTGCATCCAGTAGCGTTGACAATAAGGCAGCTTGAGTACGCTTGACACGCTCATCCACGGGTTTATGAGGGGTAAAAACACCTGCTGAAGTCAATGAGTGAAATGTTGTCGTCAGGCTTCGCCAATTCCAGCTCCGCGTTGCTGCGAAATTTTGCAGCAAACGCATCAGCTGGCTTTGTTCCGCTCGATTTAACGGTCTTTTGGCAGCTGACGTGTATTTTTTAACTGAACTGGCATACAGGCCGTGATCTCTCCCATCATAGCGATGACCGAAACGTTTTGATTTCCTCACCAGACCAGCCATTATTTCTGGTTCGATGAGGGCATTAAAATCTTGAGCAGAGTTTACTGAACGGTGCATTAAATATTGAGAAGGGCTTGTCTCAGAAGAATGGTGAAATTTATTACATCCCGGGGTAGAGCGGGGGTGACTATCCCGCTGTCTGACTGTGGTATGTCTGTATCGCCCACGCCTTGAAGAAGGGGCACGGCCATTCGGCTGGTTGTAACCGTTATCTGATCTTGTGTATTGACCACTGATACCAGCAGAACTTCTATCCATAATTATATTTCATTAATTCATGAAAATATAAAAAGCAGACCGCTGTTCTGCTCAGAAGTTCATTGTGCGGAAAAGTTTCCTTGAGTCATGATGGGAGGAAGGCGATTACTGACTGTTTGTTTTCTTCTTCTCTTCTTCTTCTCTTCTTCTTCTTTTTTGCTGGGTTGGTTTGCTCTTCTAAATGTTCTTCGGCAGTGACGTATGCAGCATCTGCCCACCCTCTATTAAATGATATAGAGCCATGCTCCTGTGGGGGGATGCCTATCCTGGTCTTTATTTGATCAATGTATGGTTTTATTAAATCCTGATTCCAAAGCATGTTAACCGGGATTTCTATGACCTCAAATCCTGATTTTTGCAGCAGTGCGATTTTAAGCAGAGTCGAACCATTCCTGGTTTTGAAATCACGACCCAGGTAATGAG
>NZ_JBLYZG010000120.1:0-6100 GCF_049310245.1 Endozoicomonas sp. ALB115
ACTTCTGAACAGAACCGCAGTCTGCTTTTTATATTCTCATGAATTAATGAAATATAATTATGGATAGAAGATCAGCTGGTATCAGTGGTAATGACACAAGATCGGGTAATGATTACAACCAACCGAATAACCCTGCCCCTTCTTCAGGGCGTGGGCGATATAGACATGCCACAGTCAGACAATGGAATCATCCCCCCCGCACTGCACCGGATCGCAATGAATGTTACCATTCTTCTGGCACACGCTCTTCTCAACATCTACAGCGCCGCTCGGTAAACCCTGCTGAAGATTTTAACGCCCTCATCAAACAGGAAATAATGGATGATCTGGTGAGAAGATCGGATCGCTTCGGTCATCGCTATGATGGGAGAGATCACAGTCGATATGCCAGTTCAATTAAAAAATACACGTCAGCTGCAAAAAGATCGTTAAACCGGGCGGAACAAAGCCAGCTGATAAGTATGCTGCAAAACTTTACCCCAACACGGAGTTGGAATTGGCGAAGCCTGACGACCACACTTCATTCATTGACTTCAGCGGGTACTTTCATCCCTTATAAACCCATGCATGAGCGTGCTCAGTCGACTCAAGCGGCCTTATTGTCAACTTTGCTTGATGCCATAATATTTACCTGCAACCAAAAACCTGAAGCCAGGGATATTGATGCCCAGGGAATCGCCAACCTGCTTTGGGCCATGGCGAAACTGGTGCACAGCGGGCAGAAGCAGACACCGGAGTTCAAAGTGGCCATGACCGCCCTGCTGCCCCACGTAAACCTACAGAAAGACCAATTCAACGCCCAGGGTATCGCCAACCTGCTGTGGGCCATGGCAAAACTGGTGGGCAACGGGGAGTGGACACCAGAGCTTAAAGAAGCTGTGGCCGCCCTGTTGCCCCGCGTGAACGCACAGAAAGACCAACTTACTGACCAGGGCATTACCAATCTGCTGTGGGCCATTACGAAACTGGTGGACAACAGGCTTGAGCAAACACCAGGACTCAACGAGGCCCTGACCGCCCTGTTGCCCCTCGTGAACACACAGAAAAACCAACTTAGTGCCCGGGACATTGCCAACCTGTTGTGGGCCATGGTGAAACTGCTGGAAAACGGGCTGGAGCGGACACCCGGACTCAACGAGGCCGTGGCCGCCCTGTTGCCCCTCGTGAACGCACAGAAAAACCGACTTAATGCCCGGGACATTGCCAACCTGTTGTGGGCCATGGCAAAACTGGTGGAAAATACGAGGCAGCAGACACCAGGGCTCAATGAGACCGTGGCCGTCCTGTTGCCTCTCGTGAACGCGCAGAAAGACCAATTTATTCCTCAGCATATCGCCAACCTGCTGTGGGCCATGGCGAAACTGGTGGAAAATACGAAGCAGCAGACACCAGGGTTCAACGAGACCGTGGCCGCCCTGTTGTCTCTCGTGGACGCGCAGAAAGACCAATTTATTCCTCAGCATATCTCCAATCTGCTGTGGGCCATGGCGAAACTGGTTGAAAACGGGCTGAAGCGGACACCACGGCTCAACGATGCCCTGGTCGCACTTTTGCCCCGGGTGATCGCACAGAAAGACCAATTTAATGTCCAGGATATCACCAATCTGCTGTGGGCCATGGCGAAACTGGTGGACAACGAGCAAAAGTGGACACCAGGACTCAAAGATGCCGTGGCCGCGCTGCTGCCCCAGGTGAAAGCACAGAAAAACCAATTTCATGCCCAGGTTATCGCCAACCTGCTGTGGACCATGGCGAAACTGGTGGGCAACGGGCAGGAGCGGACACCAGAACTCAACGAGGCCGTGGCCGCGCTATTGCCTCAGGTGATCGCACAGAAAGCTAACTTTACACCACAGGAAATCACCAACCTGCTGTGGGCCATGGCGAAACTGGTGGACTACGGGCAAAAGCGGACACCAGAGCTTAACGGAGCCATGCCCGCGTTGTTGCCGCACGTAAGCGCACAGAAAGCCAACTTTACACCACAGGGTATTGCCAACCTGCTATGGGCCATGGCGAAACTGGTGGAAAACGGGCAGGAGCGGACACCGCAGCTCAAAGAGGCCGTAGCTGCGCTGTTACCCCGCGTGAATGCACAGAGAGCTGCTTTTAAACCACAAGGTATCGCCAACCTGCTGTGGGCCATGGCGAAACTGGTGGACAACGGGCATGAGAGGTCACCAGAACTCAATAAGGCCGTAGCTGCGCTGTTGCCCCTCGTGAACTCACAGAAAAACCAACTTAATGCCCAGGCCATTACCAACCTGCTGTGGGCCTTGGCGAAACTGGTGGGCAACGGGCAGGAGCGGACACCAGAACTCAACGAGGCCGTGGCCGCGCTATTGCCTCAGGTGATCGCACAGAAAGCTAACTTTACACCACAGGAAATCACCAACCTGCTGTGGGCCATGGCGAAACTGGTGGACAACGGACGGGGGCAGACACCAGCGCTCAACAAGGCTGTGGCCATGCTGTTGCCTCACGTGAAGGCACAGAAAGACCAATTTATTCCCCAGCACATCGCCAACCTGCTGTGGGCCATGGCGAAACTGGTGGATAACGGGCAGGAGTGGACACCAGAGTTCAAAGCGGCCGTGGCTGCGCTGTTACCCCACGTGAGCGCACGGAAAGCTAACTTTACACCACAGGGTATCGCCAGCCTACTGTGGGCCATAGCGAAACTGGGTGAACTCGTTGAGCTGAATGTGGTTACCTCTACATTCGAATCGCTTGTCTACCGAATCAGTGAAAACCCTCAGCTCTCCAGGCAAGTTATATCGATGTCTCTCTGGGGCGTAATGGTATGCTGTGCCAGGTTGTCTCTAGACTCCAATGCCAATAAAAATAACGCGCTTGAAAAACATCTGGATATCCTGTTGACTCGCCTGGAAAATACATTCCCAGATAATGAAGAGGATCAAACCACCATTGCCATGGCCGCCAGTTGGCTTGGCAGAACGTGTCCCTTCACCCCCCATTACCAGACAACCATTTCAAAACATCAGGCTGACTTTTGCAATCAACTCCAATCATGCATGCCCTCTTTGAAGATTGAAGAAGAAAAGAGTCTGAACTCATTACCTCCGGTTGACCTGTTACTGCCAGATCACAACATGGTGATTGAAGTTCAGGGATCGTCTCATTACGTGAATGGTGATTTCAAAACAAGGAAGGGTTCGACTCTGCTGAAAATCGCACTGCTGCAAAAATCAGGATTTGAGGTCATTGAAATCCCGGTTAACTGGCTTTGCAGCCAGGATGTAATGAAACCATTTATTGACCAAATAAAGAAGAGAACAAACAGCCAGTAATCGTTTCCCTGCCATCGTGACTCAGGAACCGTTTTCACAATTCAGAGTAGATGCTCTCCTCCAACCACTTGCGTTTATAAACCGTTCAACAAAATGAACTTCTGAACAGAACCGCAGTCTGCTTTTTATATTCTCATGAATTAATGAAATATAATTATGGATAGAACCTCTGTTGGCTTCAGTGGCAAATACACAAGACCAGGTAATGATCACACCCAACCGGATAACCATGCCACTTCTTCAAGGCATGGGCGATATAGACAGAGTACAGTCAGACAGCGGCATAATACCCCCCGCACTACCCCGGGGCGTAATGAATTTTACCATTCTTCTGGCGCACGCTCTTCTCAACATCCACAGCGCCGCTCAGTAAACCCTGCTCAAGATTTTAATGCGCTCATCAAACAGGAAATAATGGATGATCTGGTGAGTAAATCTTATCGTTTCGGTGATCGCTATGATGGGAGACATCACGGTCTGTATGCTGATTCAATTAAAAGATACACATCAGCTGCTAAAAGACCGTTAAATCAAGCTGAACAAAGCCAGCTGATACGTTTGCTGCAAAATTTTACAATAACACGGCGTTGGGACTGGCGAAGCCTTACGACAACACTACATTCATTGACTTCAGCAGGTTTTTTTACCCCTCATAACCCCATGGATGAGCGTGTCAAGCTAACTCAAGCTTCCTTATTGTCCACTCTGCTTGACGCAATAATATTCAAGTGCAACCAAAAACCTCAAGCCAGGAATATTGATGCCCGGGGTATCGCCAACCTGCTGTGGGCCATGGCGAAACTGGTGGACAACGGGCAGAAGCAGACACCGGAGTTCAACGAGGCCGTTGTCGCGCTGTTGCCCCACGTGAGCGCAATGAAGGACCAATTTAAGGCCCAGGGCATTGCCAACCTGCTGTGGGCCATGGCGAAACTGGTGGACAACGGGCTGGAGCAGACACCAGAGTTCAAAGAGGCCATGGGTGCCCTGTTGACCCACGTGAACATACAGAAAGACCAATTCAATGCCCAGGGTATCGCCAACCTTCTGTGGGCCATGACGAAACTGGTGGACAACGGGGAGTGGACACCGGAGCTCAAAGAAGCCGTGGCCGTGCTGTTCCCCCATGTGAACGCACAGAAAGATCAATTTAATACCCAGAATATTGTCAACCTGCTGTGGGCCATGGCGAAACTGGTGGACAACGGGCAGAAGCGGACAGCAGAGCTCAACGAGGCTGTAACCGCGCTGTTGCACCATGTGAACGTACAAAAAGATAACTTTAAACCACAGGGTATCGCCAACCTGCTGTGGGCCATGGCGAAACTGGTGGACAACGGGCTGGAGCGGACACCAGGGCTCAACGAGGCCGTGGCCGCGCTGTTGCCCTACGTGAACGCACAGAAAGACCAATTTAGTGCCCAGCATATTGCCAACCTGCTGTGGGCCCTGGCGAAACTGGTGGACAACGGCCAGGAGCGGACTCCGGGGTTCAACGAGGCCGTGGCTGCGCTGTTGCCCAATGTGAACGCACAGAAAGACCAATTTATTCCTCAGCATATCGCCAACCTGCTGTGGGCCATGGCGAAACTGGTGGACAATGGGCAGGAGCAGACACCAGGGCTCAACGAAGCCCTGGTCGCGCTGTTGCCCCGGGTGAACGCACAGAAAACCCAATTTCATGTCCAGTTTATTGCCAACCTGCTTTGGGCCATGGCGAAACTGGTGGACAACGGGCTGGAGCAGACACCAGCACTCAACGAGGTCGTGGCCACGCTATTGCCCCTAGTGATCGCACAGAAAGCTCACTTTAAACCACAGGAAATCACCAACCTGCTGTGGGCCATGGCGAAACTGGTGGACCACGGGCAGGAGCGGACACCAGAGCTCAGCGAGGCCATGGCCGCGTTGTTGCCCCACGTGAGCGCACAGAAAGCCAGCTTTACACCACAGGGTATTGCCAATCTGCTGTGGGCCATGGCGAAACTGGTGGACAACGGGCAGGAGTCAACACCAGAACTCAACGAAGCCGTGACGGCACTGTTGCCCCACGTGAGCGCACAGAAAGCCAGCTTTACACAACAGGGTATTGCCAATCTGCTGTGGGCCTTGGCGAAACTGGTGGGCAACGGGCAGGAGCGGACACCAGAACTCAACGAGGCCGTGACCGCACTGTTGCCTCAGGTGATCGCACAGAAAGCTAACTTTACACCACAGGAAATCACCAACCTGCTGTGGGCCATGGCGAAACTGGTGGACAACGGACGGGGGCAGACACCAGCGCTCAACAAGGCTGTGGCCATGCTGTTGCCTCACGTGAAGGCACAGAAAGACCAATTTATTCCCCAGCACATCGCCAACCTGCTGTGGGCCATAGCGAAACTGGTGGATAACGGGCAGGAGTGGACACCAGAGTTCAAAGCGGCCGTGGCTGCGCTGTTACCCCACGTGAGCGCACGGAAAGCTAACTTTACACCACAGGGTATCGCCAACCTGCTGTGGGCCATGGCGAAACTGGGTGAGCTCGTTGAGCTGAATGTGGTTATCTCTACATTCGAATCGCTTGTCTACCGAATCAGTGAAACCCCTCAGCTCTCCAGGCAAGATATATCCATGTCTCTCTGGGGCGTAATGGTATGCTGTGCCAGGTTGTCTCTAGACTCCAATGCCAATAAAAATAACGCGCTTGAAAAACATCTGGATATCCTGTTGACTCGCCTGGAAAATACATTCCCAGATAATGAAGAGGATCAAACCACCATTGCCATGGCCGCCAGTTGGCTTGGCAG
>NZ_JBLYZG010000121.1:0-5984 GCF_049310245.1 Endozoicomonas sp. ALB115
CGTGAGGTTTTTGGTTGCACTTGAATATGATTGCATCAAGTAGTGTTGACAGTAAGGCAGCCTGAGTACGCTTAACACGCTGATCCATGGGTTTATGAGGGGTAAAAACACCCGCTGAAGTCAATGAGTGGAGTGTTGTCGTAAGGCTTCGCCAGTCCCAGCGCCGTGATATGGTAAAATTTTGCAGCAAACGTATCAGCTGGCTTTGTTCCGCTCGATTTAACGGTCTTTTTGCAGCGGATGTGTATTGTTTAATTGAATTGGCATACTGGCCGTGATTTCTCCCATCATAGCGATGACCGAAATGATGCAATTTACTTACCAGGTCATCCATTACTTCCTGTTTGATGAGCGCCTTAAAATCTTGAGCAGGGTTTACTGTACGGCGCTGTAGATATTGAGAAGAGCGTGTGTCAGAAGAATGGTAAAATTCATTGCGACCCGGGTTAGTGCGTGGGTTATTATCCCACTGCCTGACCGTGGCCTGTCTGTATCGTCCACACCTCGAAGCAGCAGCACGGCCACTCGCTCGGTTATGATTATTATCGGATCTTACGTATTGACCACTGATACCGGCAGAGCTTCCGTCCATAATTATATTTCATTAATTCATGGAAATATAAAAAGCAGACTGCTGTGCGGTTCAGAAGTTCATTTTGCTGAAATGTTTATCACCGGAATATGAACACGGTTCTAGATTTCATAATTCCCCGGCTCGTCAAGGCAATCCAGGACAAACGACACCAATCATATATTGACCATTCCATGCAGGATCTTCTGACGCAAAGAGTGCTGCAAATGGCCTGCGGTTATCAGGATGCCAAATGACAGCAACCATTTGCGTAAGGACCCCATGTTCAAGCTGGCTGTCGGTCGCAGTCCTCTGAATGCCGAGACCCATCTGGCATCAGCCCCCACATTTACACGACTCGGGAAGGGCTTGTCCCGCAGGGATATATACGACCTGGCCTACGCCTTTGCAGAGCATTTTCTCAGCAGCTATAAAAAACCGCCCAAGCTGGCAGTCATTGATCTGGATCACACGGCCAGCCTGACCCACGGTGCTCAACAGTACAGTCTGTTTAATACCAAATACGGCAATACCTGCTACTTGCCACTGATGATTTTTGAAGGTTTGAGCGGGAAGTTGATCACAGCCATTCTTCGGCCGGGTAAAACACCTTCGGGACGAAAGCATGGCAGAAGCTCGCCACTGTTTGCAAACACGTACAGCTTACGCCCGATTAAATAAATTACCGATACCTTACCGGGTGCGTCTGTATGGCGAGGCTCAGTATCAGGCAAAGAGCTGGAAAGGGCTGGATACACGTGTCATATATAAGGCTGAAGTGAACCAGATGGGTGACAACCCTCGCTTTGTATTGACATCAATCAAGAATGCCTCGGCCCGGTGCGTTTATTAGCTGTTCTATTGTCCCAGAGGACAGGATGAAAACTACATCAAACACCTGATTGTCTTGCTGGTATTATCACCCAGCAAGGATTGCCAACTGCTGTATGAGTAACTTTATTGGAGCTATCCAGGGCAACTACTTGTTTTTTTGTTGTGCAGTGTCTGTGGGTAGTTGGTTCAATGGTGCAGGCTGATCAGTTACCAACGTTGCTTTGTTTAATAGTTCCCGGAGGGCAGCAATTTCCTCGCGATTTGTTTTGCAGCTCTCATTAATCTCTTTTTGTTCCCTGTATAATTGATCCAGCTTGTCCATTGGCTTTTTGTTCAATTCCTTAATATTCTTTTCAAGATTCTCAATTTTTTTCTGGTTTTCGGTAAGTTTCAAAGTATTCTGTCTCAGCCTGTTCGATAATTGTTCAAACCTTTCCACTAGTGCATTGTTTAACTGCTGTTTGTTTTTGAGCAGTAGTACATTAGTGTATTGATGCCAGGCAATGCTGCGACGATTCAGGGTGCCAGCCAGGAGATTGGCACCGCAAAATGTCATAAAACCAACAGGTTCAGATGTTATAGGGCTAACGATGCTACCGAAAATTTGACCAAAAACTCCACAACAGGCCGAACCTGCCAGCAAATCAAAATCTAAATAGTCTAACAAGTGTTCGGACGGCGCAATCGGGGGTGGTTGCATGATTGTTAATTCCTGAAAATGAGGGCTACATACTTAGTTAGTTATTACGGCGATAGATCAAACTAAAACATTTCCTTTAATATCCGACTTTCTTTCCAGAAAAAAGTTCAAAATATTTGATTGAAGGACCTTGGCTTTTTTTTCCTCTTCCTTGTTCTTTTTTTGGGTTTGCCTGTTTGCTTCTCTGAATGCTCTTCGCCGGTTAAGTAACAGTGATGTGAGGATTGACACCCGTTATCGATGGTAACGTTTGCCTCATATACCCACCCGATTTTATAGGATACAGAACCATGGGCCTGTGGCGGGATGTCCAGCCTGGTCTTTATTTCATCAATACATCGTTTTATTGAATCCGGGTTCAAAAAGGTGTTAGTGGGGATTTCAATGACCTCAAATCCTGCTTTTTGCAGCAGTGCGATTTTCAGCAGAGTCGAACCATTCCTGGTTTTGAAATCACCACACACGTAATGAAAGGGTCCCTGAATTTCAATAATAATATTGTGGTCAGGCAGTAGCAGATCAACCGGAGGTAATGAGTTCAGACTCCTTTCTGCTTCAATTTTTAAAGAGGGAATAGATGATTGAAGTTGATCGTGGAAGTCGGTTTGATGTTTTGAAATGCTGGTCTGGTAATGGGGGACGATGGGACACGCCCTGTCAAGCCAGCTTGCGGCCATGGCAATGAGGGATTGTTCCTCTACATCGTTTGGGGATGCATTTTCGAAGCGAGTAAACAGGGCGTCCATGTGCTTTTCAAGCAAGCTGTTTTTATTGGTATTGGCATTGGCATCTGGACAGAGCCTGGCACAGCATACCAATACTCCCCAGAGAGACATCGATATATCTTGCTGAGATAACTGAGGGCATTGACTGATTTGGTAGAGAAGAAGTTCAGACGTGGATTTAACCACGTTCAGCTCAACGAGCTCACCCAGTTTCGCCATGGCCCACAGCAGGCTGGCGATATCCCGGGCATTGAGTTGGACTTTCTTTGCGTTCTCGTGGGGCAACAGCGCGGCCACGACCTCTTTGAGACCTGGTGTCTGCTCCTGCCCGTTGTCCACCAGTTTTGCCATGGCCCACAGCAGGTTGGCGATACCCTGAGGAATAAATTGGTCTTTTTGTGCGTTCACGTGGGGCAGCAATGCGGCCACAGCCTCTTTGAGTTCTGGTGTCTGCGCCTGCCCGTTGTCTACCAGTTTCGCCATGGCCCACAGCAGGTTGGCGATTTCCTGGGGTTTAAAGTTAGCTTTCAGTGCCTTCACATGGGACAGCAGCGTGGCTACGGCCGCTTTGAGCTCTGGTGTCTGCGCCTGCCCGTTGTCCACCAGTTTTGCCATGGCCCACAGCAGGTTGGCGATTTCCTGGGGGTTAAAGTTAGCTTGCAGTGCTTTCACGTGGGGCAGTAGCATGGCTATGGCCGCTTTGAGCCCTGGTGTCTGCTCCTGCCCGTTGTCCACCAGTTTCGCCATGGCCCACAGCAGGTTGACGATACCTTGTGGTATAAAGTTAGCGTTCTGTGTATTCACGTGGGGCAACAATGCGCCTGAGGCCTCTTTGAGCCCTGGTATCTGCTCCAGCCCGTTGTCCACCAGTTTCGCCATGGCCCACAGCAGGTTGGCGATATCCTGGGCATTAAATTGGACTTTCTGTGCGTTCATGTGGGGTAACAACACGGCTAAGGCCTCTTTGAGCCCTGGTGTCTGCTCCAGCCCGTTGTCCACCAGTTTCGCCATGGCCCACAGCAGGTTGGCAGTTTCCTGTGGCTTAAAGTTAGCTTTTTGTGTGTTCACAAGGGTCAACAGCACGGCCACAGCCTCTTTGAGGCCTGGTATCTGCTCCAGCCTGTTGTCCACCAGTTTCGCCATGGCCCATAGCATGTTGGCGATATGCTGGGCATCAAATTGGTCTTTCTGTGCATTCACGTTTGGCAACAGCACGACTAAGGCCTCTTTGAGCCCTGGTGTATGCTCCAGCCCGTTGTCCACCAGTTTTGCCATGGCCGACAGCAGGTTGGCATTTTCCTGTGGCTTAAAGTTAGCTTTCTGTGCGTTCAAGTGGGACAAAAGTATGGCCAAGGTCTCGTTGAGCTCTGGTGTCAGCTTCTGCCCGTTGACTACCAGTTTCGCCATGGCCCACAGCATGTTGGCGATCTGCTGAGGAATAAATTGGACTTTCTGTGCGTTCACGTGGGGCAACAGCGCGGCCACTGTCGCTTTGAACCCTGGCGTCCACTTCTGCCCGTTGTCTACCAGTTTTGCCATTGCCCACAGCTGGTTGGAGATTCCCCAGGCATCAATGTCCCTGGCTTGAGGTTTTTGGTTGCACTTGAATATGATGGCATCAAGTTGTGTTGACAATAAGTAAGCTTGAGTTAGCTTGACACGCTCATCCATGGGGTTATGAGGGGTAAAAAACCCCGCTGAAGTCAATGAATGGAGTGTTGTTGTAAGGCTTCGCCAGTCCCAACGCCGTGTTATGGTAAAATTTTGCAGCAAACGTATCAGCTGGCTTTGTTCAGCTTGATTTAACGGTCTTTTAGCAGCTGATGTGTATCTTTTAATTGAATCAGCATACAGACCGTGATGTCTCCCATCATAGCGATCACCGAAACGATAAGATTTACTCACCAGATCAGCCATTATTTCTGGTTTGATGAGCGCCTTAAAATCTTGAGCAGGGTTAACTGAACGGCGCTGTAGATGTTGAGAAGGGCGTGCGTCAGAAGAACGGTAAAATGTAGTACGCCCCGGGTTTGTTCGTGGGGTATCATCCCACTGCCTGACCGTGGCCTGTCGGTATCGTCCACGCCTCGAAGCAGCAGCACGGCCACCCGCTCGGTTATGATTATTATCGGATCTTGCGTATTGACCACTGATACCGGCAGAGCTTCCGTCCATAATTATATTTCATTACTTCATGAAAATATAAAAAGCAGACTGCTGTGCGGTTCAGAAGTTCATTTTGCTGAAATGATTATATATAAGCAGTGCCGTATTTCTCATCTGCAGACCCGCTTTTAAGTGATACGGAGCCATGACCCTGTGGCGGGATGTCCACCCTGGTCTTTATTTGATCAATATATAGTTTTATTGAATCCCGGCTCCTGAGCTGGTTAACCGGGATTTCAATGACCTCAAATCCTGCTTTTTGCAGCAGTGCGATTTTCAGCAGAGTCGAACCATTCCTGGTGTTGAAATCACCATTCACGTAATGAGACCGTCCCTGAATTTCAATCACCATGTTGTGGTCTGGCAGTAGCAGGTCAACCGGAGGTAATGAGTTCAGACTCTTTTCTTCTTCAATCTGCAAAGAGGGAATGCATGATTGGAGTTGAGTGCGAAAGTCGGCTTGAGGTTTTGACAGGTTAGTCTGGTAATGGGGGACGATCGGACACGTTCTCTCAAGCCAACTGGCGGACAGGGAAATGATGCGTTGATCTTCTTCATTATCTGGGGATGTATTTTCCAGGCGAGTAAACAGGTCATCCATGTGCTTTTCAAGCCAGTTATTTTTATTGGTATTAGAGTCTAGAGACAACCTGGCACAGCATACCATGACTCCCCAGAGAGACATCAATATCGCTTGCTGAGAGAGCTGAGGTTTTTCACTGATTCGGTAGACAAGAGATTCGAACGTCGATTTAACCACGTTCAGCTCAACGAGCTCACCCAGTTTTGCCATGGCCCAGAGCAAATTAGCGATTTGCTGTGGATTAAAGTTAGCTTTCTGTACGTTCACGTGGGGCGACAGCGCGGCCACGGTCTCTTTGATCTCTGGTGTCTGCCCCTGCCCGTCGTCCACCAGTTTCGCCATGGCCCACAGCAGGTTGGCAATACCCTGTGGTTTAAAGTTGGCTTTCTGTGCGTTCACGTGGGG
>NZ_JBLYZG010000122.1:0-5953 GCF_049310245.1 Endozoicomonas sp. ALB115
ATGAAGACTCTGCGCAGCTAAAGTCCGAGTAGCAGCAGTGAGACCTGCTCAAATTTGACCCAATAATCAGACTAAAACTTTAGAGTCGAGTGTCAGGATTAATTTCAGCCAACAGCAAATACGACAGCTCAACGTGAAGACTCTCAAACTGGATGATCATTCCATTCTTATGGCTTACAAATCGTCCAGATGTGGTGTATGCGTTGCTTTTAACAGTTCGGGCAGGATCGGAAGACAGAATAAGCGCTACCATCGCCAACCCGGATTCAGTCACACCTCTCGACTTGCAATACAACAGCACTTCTTCATCTGATAGCAACGCAGACTCCTATTTTTTAATTTTGTTATCCTATTTTTCAGATTTCACAATTTTTTTAATCATCTCAACTGCCTTTTCTCAAAACAGAAGTTTGACTTTAAAATCAAGCAGGTGTTATTATGGGCTAATATCCCATACAGATAACTTTTTTATCAATAAAAACAGCAAGTTAAATATTAACTGTATCTAAAGTGTAAATGTTAGGTAAACAGACCTAATACCTTATAATAAGCACAACTTTCAGCTTTTATGCTGAAAGTATAGACTCGTTATGAATATTGACCAGCCAGGCAAGAGCAGGTTCATCAAAACCGTTCGTAGCAACCTCATTTCAGCATTAAAAAAAACACCCTCAACAGAAAGACCCGACTCATTTATGACTCAGTCAGAACTAGCCAGACTGCTACTCATAACTCCTCAACAGCTGTTCAAAATTCTCAATGAAGGGAATCCAACCCTTGGAACGATCTGGCAGATCTGCAACACATTGAGAATTTCACCACAATCACTTTTTGAAGGTACTGAGCTGGAAGACATGAATCGTATAGATCCAAATATTGAGCAGATATTGAAAGACAGGGAAAAGAAACATTAGGTCAGATTACTAGCCATCCAAACAACTCCAGACATATACTTCACTCCAACTCAATAACACCAATATTCAACAAGGATGACAGCTCAACATGAGCCGTTCAAAAATCGCCGCATTTATTGATGTAGAAAACCTTACCCACTGGCTTAAGGAAAAAGGCCCCGAAAAGCTGGTTACAGAGCTCAGCTCGACTGGCCAGCTAATTGTCCGGAAGGCCTATGGTAACTGGAACACTCCTAACATTCAGGGTTTTCAGGCAGACCTGAATCGTCAGGGCTTTGAGCTGATGCACAACTATCATCCCGTTGCCGGAAAAAACTCATCGGATATTCAGTTAACCGTTGATGTAATGGAAAGCGCCCTGCGGCTTACGGATGTAGAATGGTTTGTCCTGGCCACCGGTGACTCTGACTTCTCACCGTTGTTCCGAAGATTAAGGGAGATGGGCAAAGAAGTTATTGGAGTAGGCCCTCGCTCTCCTCTCAGTGAGTCGGTAAAAACATCCTGCACCCGCTATATTTTCACAGACACACCAGAAAGCCTGGATGCTGATACCCGTTCTGAAGAACTGAAAAAAGCCATTGATCTTACCTTGCGTACTCTCAAAACTTTTGATGGCGCAGCTGACTGCTCCGTTTTGAAAACCCGTCTGATCTCAATTGACAGCGCCTTCAATGAAAAAGCCTTTGGATTCACCTCATTTACCGATTTCCTCAAGGATATTGACTCCATAGAAATCAGCCTGCATGAGAAGAGGAAGTGCTGGCAAGCAAGCCTTGCTACTGCTGCTAATAGAGTCACTCCAACTCAACAAACACAGTTACAGCCACCTACACAACCTCAGCCTGACAAAGAAAAACTCGCAGAAACCTATCTTCAGATTCTGAAAAAACTACAATGGCCACAAATTGAAAAAAACACACTCACTAAAGCATTGACCTTGGCAGCCACACTTTCTCCTTTGCCAAGAAAAGATTTCCCTGCCATTCTGGCAAAAACCAGCAAAGGACAAATCTCTGAAACAGATGCAAAAAAGGTAACCAGCTTACTTTATAAAAGTCACCTGCTTGATATCTCTCACACAGATCCGAAAAATAGCCCCGCAACACAGTGCTACCAACTAAAACATAAGAAAAACTATCTTCAGGAAATTGATCAGGCGATGCTTTCCAGACTGCATAATGCCTGTCAAAACAACCAGCAAACCTTGAGCTATGCCGTTGTTCAAACCATGACTTTTAACAAATACCCTCAGGATCTATTCTCGAAATTGTTACAGGATACGCAAGGGGTACCATAGCCTCTTCAACCTCGTAAAAATGATTAAAAAAACCCCAATCATCCAGAAATGAGAGGGGCTATTTCTTAACATTATAAAACTCGGTTAACAGAAGCTGCCCAATAACTCAGGACTTGGGCTTCAGGTAAGGACCGTTTGGTAATTTCGTCGGATCCAGATACAGAACCTGATAATTAGCCTGCTGTGTCAAAGGCAAATAATTAGGAGCAGCCCTGGTAATTGCAGCAGAAACAGCCATCACCACCAAATCAGCCAGAGGATTACCAGAAGAGTTATTCTGTTGCGGTGTGTACTGCATGGTTTTATTGGCAGTCCATAATTCCTCACCGGTCTTACCACTGACAATACGGTAGGTAAAGCTGACCGTCACGGTTGTGCTCAAAACAATATACTGTGCATCCCACTTATTAATGGTCACATACAAAATGGCGTCAGCACCAAACATATTACCCAGTTGAACCGGGTCGGCCGAGTGAACCAGATCGGCATCGTAAAGCCCTTCACCTTCCAGAACCGTCTTTACCGTATTCACCGGAAAAACATAGTACCCTTTCTCGGCTAATGGCACAGAAATGGTGGACAGGAAGTAATTTGGCGCATCAACGTCAACAGACTCATTAACAACCGGTACAACCAGTAATGAGCTGGGGTTCGCCTGCTGAAAAGCACTGAAATCAACCTTTGGGGCCTGGACAGCACAGCCAGCTAACAAGCTGACACCCAGTATAGTCAGCCATTTTTTCACATTGGTAATCATTGTTAACTGTCCTTCTGGCCGTCAGCCTTTGGCTTACTCGTCAGGTTATTAATCATGGCATCCATAAGATGGCGACTTTCAGGCCAGAGATCCCTCTCTCTGGTGTAGTAAATAACAGCTTCATCGGTTTTACCCTGTTGCAACATCAGGGTTCCATACTCCGCATACATACCCGGTGCTACACGACCATTAGCCTCTTCTATCGCCTGCAGCAATTGCTCAGACAACACCGCCAGCTCAGCAGGGTCTTTGTAATAACCATAAAGCCCGGATTCGTACTCACCCCAATGATACAACCCCTGATTGGTCTGACACCCAGCCAGGAACAGAGAACCGGAAACTACCGCCACCGTGATTAGTTTTTTTACGTTCAACATTTAATAGCCACCGATCGCAAATGTCTTACTGACGCCTTCAGCCACGTAGAACTTCTCACTTAGAACCGTCTTACCTGACCGTTGTATTTCCAGAAAATGGGTTCCAGCCTCAATACGCAACCCTGATTTTCCAGCAGAGAATTGAGCCGCAGCTCCCATTTGAATTCCATCCAGTATTACCAAATCACCCTGTCTGGCATCAGTAAACATAATGAACGGCCGGTCATCCAACGCCTGAACATTTTCTGTCGGCGTATTAACACACCCCGTAAGGACAACAAAGGACATGAAAACAGCAAATAATGTAGAAAACTTAAACATTCTGAACAGCCCCATTTATTCAACAATTTCCAGTTTATCCAGACTGTGGCCGTCTAATGATCCGCTGATCACTCGCACGACACTGCCTTCATTATTTTCGTTATCACCAAACGTTGATATCACTTCAACTCTGGCTACCTCAGCACCCGGTAGGGTGACAGTAAAGCCAGTTTGTTTGGATTTAATCTTTTTCCCGGCAGTCATCACACGCAGCTGCTTTCCTGCAGAAAGTCCCTGACTCTGACCACCACTGATGAAAATCTGTCCATCAACAACATCGAGGATATAGGTCTTCCAGGGTCGCTCCATCATTTTCTGGATCATGTCATCGATCACTTCGCTAATGGCTGCGGCAATCGCTTTATCAGTTAATGTACCGTCGTAAGCAGCACGGGAGCCAAAACCGGCAACTGATGCACTTTCCAGCGTTGCTTCACCAGCCCCCGAGGCAGAGAAGAAAGCCTGCCCGGTGTTCACATCCACCAGTCGCAATTCAACTTTTGCATGGGCTAACTGGGTTTTGGTACTACTGAGAAACCCGCTTTCTCCGGTGACATTCCGGCCAAACTCTGTCAGGGAACCAACAACCAGCGTATCCACACCCACCAGCTCACCACCCGCACCGAACATCTGTCTCTCTTGTTCTATACGTGAAAGGTCCGGACGCTCAAAAACCACAAAATTACCGGAATTAATCAAACGGGTTGAGAGCATATCACTCAACTGTTTGCCCAAAGGGTCCATATGATCATCACGCAACAGCGAACGGCCATAATTGGTTTCGTTAGTCATCCTGCCAATGGCGATTTTTCGCTTAAGAGAGAGCGCCTGCCTTTGGGCCAATTCTGTCGCCTTTTTTTGAGCCGCAATCTGTTGCTCCTGACTTACAGGTGCTTCTTTAACTGCCACATGCGGTGTCTGCGTTGCGCAACCAGCCAGAGCAAGAGCGACGGCAACGGTAGCTATTTTTTTCATATCTGGAAAACTTTCAATGTCAGGGGTACGGAAATATATCTGGCAAAAATTTTACAAGATTATTACGAGCAGTTATATCAAAATCAAGTGCAACGGAAATCACGCATATCACCTGTAAATGTACAATCGTACTATCCAAGAATTATCGAAAATTTCACACAAAGCTATCTGGGACCCTGCTCCCCACAGTCAATAAAAGGCTGTGGTACAACCCACGGGCGGTAGCGTCTTTGCGAAAAGCTATCCTTTCAAGTAAAAATAAACAAACGTACTATTATTAACCCGAACAACTCTAAGGCAAGAGACCGCAACTAGGGAAAAATCATGAAATCCCCCGAAGCCATTGAGCCCAATGGCTTCGGGGGATTTCATGATTTTTCCCTATTATCTGGCGTAATCGGGTTATAAGAAAACCGGGGTCGGAAAACTCGGGTCGGAGAACCCGGGTAGGGTCTTGAATCTTGAATTGAGGATATTCTAAAGGTGGAACTGGATTTACTGGATAACGTGGCTTGCTAACCATATGATGACAAAATGCACACATTCACTATACTAACCCTATGAAATGCTTTAACTGGAACCCTGACAAGAATCAGCAGCTGATAAGTCAGCGGGATAAATCCTTTGAAGAGATTATCTTTCATATCCAAAGCGGCGACCTGCTTGATGATATCACCCACCCTAATACGGTGGACTATCCTCACCAGCGGGTGTTTGTGGTCAATGTGCAGGGCTATGTCTGGCTGGTGCCTTATGTAGAGAATGAAAAGGAGATTTTCTTGAAAACCCTGATACCGAGCCGAAAGTTTACCCGCGATTACCTGGGAGGTGATTCATGAAAAAAAACAAGCTGGATCAAGAGGAACAGGCACTTCTGGACGCCTTTGAAGCGGGGGATTATGAGTCTACCCTGACCCCGGAACGCAAAGCGGCACTAGAGAGTGTTGCTAGCGAGAGTTTTAAAAAGGATAAGCGCATCAATATCCGTATCTCCCAACGTGACCTGCTGGCCATTCAGTCCCGTGCCCAGCGTGAAGGTATTCCCTACCAGACGCTGGTCTCCAGCATTATTCACAAGTACCTGTCTGGCTCGTTGCTGGATGTGTCTTCCCGATCCTGATTATGCTGACTCCCGATCCCTCCGCTTCCCTATGGCAGCGGATAAAATTGATGACCAAACATGCAACACGCAAGAACCGCTAAATGACTAACCAGGCATTACTGTAGTGGTCAAGTAAAAATGGACACCTGATTAAGCCGCTTTACTGAATTCCTGTTGCTCAAAGTCCACAGGGCTCACGTAATCAAGATA
>NZ_JBLYZG010000123.1:0-5911 GCF_049310245.1 Endozoicomonas sp. ALB115
CAAAACCGCATAAAAGGCTCCAACATCCAAGATCACAAGCACGCAGACTCAAGAAATACCAAGGGAAGTGAGCTTAAGTCAGTGCCATTGGCCTTAATACCCATACATCTTCACACCTGCAGAGGACGGCCTTTGAAAGTCCACTTAAATGGCTTGGCCATCCTCTCATTGAAGAACTCAATGAAACCCTAGAGCCGTACCTTCAGGTTCTCTTTGCAAGTGAAGCTGTTCCTCTTCAAAAACCTTTTTACCAGGATGGAAAACCAGATTTCAATCTGATTCAGCCAAGACGCATGCTTGGGTGTGTAGTGGAACACAATCTTGTGGGATGGATCGGTCAGGTACGCGGCACGGGTCTTTAGATTCTGCAATATCCCTGACTTACGTTTGGTACCCAGTTCTTCTTCAGACGTGTTCTCAACCCTTGCTACTGTCCTTACTGCGGCTTCACACATATGAGTGTTCAGCCTGTCCATAACAAAGTGCCAGCCTACTGCATTGGGGTCGCTGGCCAGGGCATTGTTCAGCCAATCGGAGAAGTCTTCTTCGGCCCTTGTGTCTCTGATCAGGGGAATGATTTTCCCGGTTACAACATCCATGCCGACCAGTGTACTCAAACTCTCGTTTTTCAATCTGACCAGGCCTGACCGGTTTTCCCTTGTTTACAGGTTCCAGGGCCTGAATGCCCGTTTTTTGGTCGAAGGAAATGGTGCGAATACCCTGTTCCGCCCGGACAAGGGCTTGGTGATAGGTGTCGCAAACATCGGCGCAGTGTATTTCAAACGCCTCATCCGGCTATGTTTCCCTTAAGGGTTGATGGGTCTAAACTGTCGTAAAACCCTGTAATGGGAGATTCTGTTATGCAGTCCCAACAGTTTCAAGAACTTCTTAATGCTATACCGTTATTAACCCGCCAGCAGCGAAATACACTTATTAACGCTCTGTCAGAGCAGAATTCTCCTTCCGATATTGCCAAGTCCATCGAAGATAGTTTTGTTCGGGCCCCAAAATGTCCTCACTGCGGGTCAGAAGACTGACAACGCTGGGGGGTGCGGAAACAACGACAACGTTTCCGGTGCAAGTCTTGTCGAAAGACCCTGAACTCTTTTTCCAAAACGCCTCTGGCCCGTTTAAGACATCCTGAGCGTTGGCCGCAGTATCTTGAGGGGATGACTCACTCTTTGACGCTTCGCCCGGCTGCCAAGCAATGCGGCGTTTCATTGAAAACATCATTCCGTTGGAGGCATCGATTTTTACAGGCTATTGAGCACGATCAGGCACCGGAGCTTAGTGGCATCACAGAACTGGATGAAACTTTCTTCCGTGAATCCTTCAAAGGTCAGAAGAAAGGTCTCCCAAGAGCTGCCAGGAAGCGGGGTAATGATAAGAAGACAGAGTGTCGACAAATACCGGTCATGATAGCCAGAGATCGCGATAATCAGACAGTTGATGGCATTCTGGAGAATCAGAGTGCAGACGCACTTTGTCGTCATTTGAACGGTCGAATAAATACTGAAGCAGTCGTATGCGCCGATGCAAGCCTTGCACATGAGAAGCTTGCGAGAACCTTGGGCTTCACCTTTAAAGAACTGGTGTCATCCTCTGGAATACGGGTTATAGAAGGTATTTTTCACCTGCAGCGTGTGAATGCATATCACAGCCACTTGAAGCAGTGGATTACAGGGATTTTTCACGGAGTTGCAACAAAATATCTGTCACATTATCTGGGCTGGCGAAGGGCTCTAACTGGCATTAATGCTTTAATAACTGACCGGTTGGCCAACAAGATTTTGGAATTTATTCACTTTCAACCTTTAAAGGCAACATAGCCGCCTCATCCTTTGGGCTTTCGACCCAGCCTTTAACCTTGTCGGGACGAATGTCGGCCTGATTTTAAAAAACGCCCCACCTGCCTCTGAGAGATAGATGGGACGATACCTTTATCTACTGCTGCCATGGCCAATGAGTTTTCTGACCAATGACTGAAGGGATAACCATGGTCTTCAGGTTTGTCGCAAGACATGGCGATAATCTGGCAAATTTGTTCTGCATTAAACTTGGGTATGGCTCCGGGGCGTGGGGCTTCCTTGAGGCGTTCCAGCACCGAAAGATCATCGCTACGCTCAACCCAGTGCTTACGCCAGCGAGTGACGGTTTCTCGATTACACGCAAGATCCTGTGATGTTTTATGAAGACTTTTACCTTCCGCACCAGCAAGGATAATTTTGGCCCGCAGTACCATGGACTGGGCGCTTTTACGCCGACACACAATCAGCTCAAGATCCTTGCGCTGCTGGTCTGACAATAGAATTTTCTGGGTATGTTTTGAATTCATCCCTGCGGAGCCATGGAGGAAAAAAAGGGATGGCAATCAAAACATACTTGCGTTTGTATGGATATCAGGGCTTTCCGGTACTAGCAGTCGATTCATTTTTCCTCCTTGTTTGCTTGATTCCAGCAGCCGGGGCTTTGGCAGTCAAAAAATTCAAGCTCTACCTGTTGACCAAAGGTATCACGAACTTGTTGCTCTACCGCATTGCAGTACGACTGATCATTACCAAAAACAGAAACGGCTATTATTTGCACACTCGACTTGGCAAGTCTTTCCAGAATATGCCGATCGTGTGGACCGAAGCCCCAACCAAAGACAACCAGTGAAGTTGAAACACTCGGTAAAACTTCTTTATACACAGTATTAAGATAATGACTGTTATGAATAGATGCTACCTTCTGCTCAGTCATACCTTCACTGACAAAGAGAGGAACATACTTCTCTGATTCCCATGAGCTTAGAATCGATTCAAGTAAATCAGTGCCGCGAGATGTTATCTTTAACTCTCTCTCGACCAGATTTCGAGCAAGGATCAAACTACCATGTGGGTAGAAGACAAGGGTTGTTTCCCTATTTGACTGCCCCCAAGAGCCACGAAAACGTTTCCAGTCATCGTCGAAAGATGAGTTTATGATGCAGTCCTTGAAAGCATGACCGTCTCTTTTGTCTATTCCATACATCATTGTCCAGTACAACAACAGGTCATAATTCAAGGACAGGACAGTATTGAAATTTTTTAGGAAATCGTAGATTTTGGGCAACTGAGAAGATACTGCATGGTACTCAGGATGGATATTTCTTACCGATTTTATCAGGCAATCACGGACATGAAGATATGCTTTCCGAGTTTTATCATCTTCTATCTTTAGAGACTTATTAACATTGGTGGTTTGCCATACAATCCTCAATATCAGCTCAAAATCATCGGTTTCAAAGTAATCAAAAATAGACTGAACATCTTCTGTAAGAAGACCTTCTTCTATCGCATGTTGCTTCAGAGAGGGATACTTGAAACTTGAGTTGACGGCAATACTAGAACCGTTTCCAAGAAGAACTGTTCCATTATATCTCTCACTAATTTCTTTCCATTGATTAATTTTAACCGTCATTTAAAAACACTCCATTCAAGTAATACTCTTCCCCTACTGAAAAAATATATAGTTTTTAGTAAACTTTCTTATTATTGTATTAACCTGAAGAAGTTCAATTGAACTTATTATTCATGTAAATCAAAAGATAGGCATATGGATTTGCCCACATCTATTTCACCAATATAATTCATACGAGGATCGTAATAATCATTGACATAGTTTATGCCACTATCAATAACGCCTCTCGTGGAGGGGCTGGAACAGAGTGTATTAACCTGAAGTTCATAAATCACCCCATCCTTTTTAATCATTTGATATACATCTTCTTTCGACATTTTTCTTTTTTCTTTGCCAATTAAAGATTGACTATAATCACTTAGTACCTTATCAACATCTATTTTGATATTTTGTCTGAGTCCATAATCCCCGCCAGTTACACCAGTCACAGTTGTATAATCATCTAAAGCACCTCCATAATCTCTCAGCTGTTTGCGCTGCATTCTTACGATCTGTTTTATTACCTCCTTTCTTCCAAGTTTTTCTATTAGATTAACTGATTCTTTATAATACTGATGGCTCGATATATTAGATGGTGTAGCATGAGCAGTCACTGCCATAATTTGAAGCACAAATGTTAATATGATCTTTAAGTTGTTCATCTAAACTATCCAAACATCATTACAAAATATCCGTAGAACGGAACAAACAATGAAATCACAACATCAGCTTTATCTCCAAAAACAAATGCCAAAATCATGTTCACTGGAAAGTACCCTCCTACAAACAGGAGGATCATAAAAAACGAGCTAAAGTTGTTAAAAAAATTTCTCATTATCTTTAATTAATAGTGTACATTTTCTTTCGGCTCTATTAATCAATATTGTTGATAAGCGCCAGTTGTATAGAGGTCGTAGAGCCATCTTTATCTTTCAAAAGAAGACCTGTTGACTTAGTTTTTGTTTACTAATTGTTACACACATGACAAGCACCATCACTAAGGACTTCTCCCTATTAATCCACGTCCTTCAAAGATTATTGGTGGTAAGTGTTACACTAATGCCCCACCAACGGTTTTTGGCACAAATTCGAAGACAGTGCAGCAGCTTGGATATCTTGATCCAGCAGCCCGCCCACGCTAGGGATATCTACAGAAATCAATAGCTGATAGCACATACGCCTCAATCGATATGTTTTTTGTTATGATGATCATAAATCACAAGACGATCGTCATTACGCAGTTTGTCATTGAGAAGTAAGTGCCAGCTTCACAGCTAAGCCGCTCCATCCCATTAATAGTCAGGAAGAATGCAGTGTTTTTTTTTCAGAAAGCTAAACTCCTAACACTCTTATTTTTATTGTTTAGCTCTTCTTATGTGGCGGCTAAGATCACGCCCCCAGAGAGCACAATAGATAATTTCTATCTGTTCAAAGAAGGTGTTCTGAGAAAAGACTATAAAAAAATAATGTCAAGCATTTCGTCAGAAGGGCTTACTTTATATTCTGTACGCAATTCAAAATACTGCCTAAAGCATAAGTGCGGAGTGAAGTATAGTTTGGGTCATTCAGGCGATCTTGAACTGGAAACTACTGAAGAAATAAAAGATTGGTATAGTAATGTTTTTACCGAAAGTCTGATCAATAAGTTGTTAAGAATACAAGAAAGTGAATTTTTTTATAATGGCTCATGGTGGGCGACATACTGGCAGTTAGGAGGTGATGGTGGTTATTTAATCGTTTTTGATGAAAAAAACAAAATCCGAATGCTGTATAACGATAAGGCTGTAATACCATCATTCAATTGTTCTAAAGCTGGTAGTGTTGTAGAGAAAGAAATTTGCTCCGATCTCGTATTATCAGTAAAGGATAGAGAACTATCAGAGGAGTACTCCTTTGCCCGTGGAGTGGTAACAGGGGAGGAGTTTGAAACCCTAAAGAGCAATCAGTACAAATTTCTTAAAGAAAGGAATGAGTGCCCAAAGAACAAGTCAAAGACTTTAAAATCCTGTATTTCAACAGCTGTTGATAATCGTATTAGTGAACCAGGGCGAAAGCTTCAGATGTACTAACGTACATAAATAATTCTGCCATGATACATTCTGCTTAATGCAGAGGTATGGTCCAAATGAACAGTTACGCCCCGATAATTGACAGGCTCCACCAACTGGCTGAACCGCGTGATAAGGTACATGTCGTCTATCCCCTCCAGGAGGTCTTATTTATCGTCTATGCCAGTATTATGAGCGGGTATACTGAGTGGCAGAGCATGGCATCTTTTGCTCATTACAACAAAGCTTGGTTTCGACAATTCTTTCCTTACAAATACGGGTTCCCATCGCACCATACCATAGCAGCAATTCCCGATGAACTCTGAAGCACTACAGCCATAAGGGCTGCAGGCAAGGTAAAAAAATCATGTCCGCACAATTCTTCAACTAAAATTGCCTAATAATCAATCGTTGTCGTCGGGTCAATCATGGGTACCGCTATT
>NZ_JBLYZG010000124.1:0-5867 GCF_049310245.1 Endozoicomonas sp. ALB115
CGTGAGGTTTTTGGTTGCACTTGAATATGATTGCATCAAGTAGTGTTGACAGTAAGGCAGCCTGAGTACGCTTAACACGCTGATCCATGGGGTTATGAGGGGTAAAAACACCCGCTGAAGTCAATGAATGAAGCGTGGTCGTCAGGCTTCGCCAGTTCCAACGCCGTGTTACGGTAAAATTTTGCAGCAAACGTATCAGCTGGCCTTGTTCAGCTCGATTTAACGGTCTTTTAGCAGCTGATGCGTATTTTTTAATTGAATTGGCATACAGGCCATGATTTCTCCCATCATAGCGATGACCGAAACGATCCGATTTATTCACCAGATCATCCATCATTTCCTGTTTGATGAGCGCCTTAAAATCTTGAGCAGGGTTTACTGAACGGCGCTGTAGATGTTGAGAAGGGCATGCGTCAGAAGAACGGTAAAATGTATTACGCCCCGGGTTAGTGCGTTGGGTATCATCCAACTGCCTGACCTTGGCATGTCTGTATCGTCCACGCCTTGAAGAAGGAGCATGGCCACCCGGTCGGTTATAATCATTATCTGATCTTGCGTATTGACCACTGATACCGGCAGAGCTTCTGTCCATAATTATATTTCATTAATTCATGAAAGTATAAAAAGCAGACTGCTGCTCTGTTCAGAAGTTCATTTTACTGAAATGCCTATAAAACCAAGCCGTTGGGGATACACATCTACTTCTGATGCCACCAATCCGTTATTTTCAAATCATTTTAGCCAACTACTTATTGCCTTTTTTTTCTCTTCCTTTTTCTTTTTTTTGGTTTGCCTGTTTGCTTTTCTAAATGTTCTTCGGCGGCCAGGTAACAGTGATCTGAGGATTGATCCCCTTTATCGGCGGTAGCGTTTGCCTCATCTGCCCACCCGATTTTATGTGATACAGATCCATGGCCCTGCGGCGGGATGTCCACTCTGGTCTTTATTTGATCAATACATCGTTTTATTGAATCCTGGCTCCTGAGCTGGTTAATCGGGATTTCAATGACCTCAAATCCTGCTTTTTGTAACAGTGCGATTTTCAGCAGAGTCGAACCAGTCCTGGTGTTGAAATCACCACACAGGTAATGAGAGGGGCCCTGAACTTCAATAATAATATTGTGATCTGGCAGTAGCAGATCAACCGGAGGTAATGAGTTCAGACTCCTTTCTGCGGCAATCTTTAAAGAGGGAATGCATGATTGAAGTTGATCGCGGAAGGCGGTTTGAGGTTTTGACATGTTAGTCTGGTAATGGGGGACGATCGGACACGCTCTGCCAAGCCAGCTTGCGGCCATGGCAATGATGGATTGATCCTCTTCATTATTTGGGAATGCATTTTCCAGGCGAGTAAACAGGTCATCCATGTGCTTTTCAAGCAAGCTGTTTTTATTGGCATTGGAGTCTGGAGACAGCCTGGCACAGCATACCAATGCTCCCCAGAGAGACATCGATATTTCTTGCTGAGATAACTGAGGACATTTACTGATTTGGTAGACAAGAAGTTCAGACGTGGATTTAACCACATTCAGCTCAACGAGCTCACCCAGTTTCGCCATGGCCCACAGCAGGTGGGAGATATGCTGAGGAATAAACTGGTTTTTCTTTGCGTTCACTTGGGATAAAAGTACGGTCAAAGCCTCGTTGAGCTCTGGCGTCAGCTCCTGCCCGTTGATCACCAGTTTCGCCATGGCCCACAGCTGGATGGCGACATCCTTGGCATTAAATTGGTCATTCTGTGCGTTCACGTGGGGCAACAGCGCGGCCACGGCTTGTTTGAGTTCTGGTGTCTGCGCCTGCCCGTTGTCCACCAGTTTCGCCATGGCCCACAGCAAGTTGGTGATTTCCTGGGGTTTAAAGTTAGCTTTCAGTGCTTTCACGTGGGGCAGCAGTGTGGCTACGGCCGCTTTGAGCCCTGGTGTCTGCTCCTGCCTGTTGTCCATCAGTTTCGCCATGGCCCACAGTAGGTTGGCGATACCTTGCGGTTTAAAGTTAGCTTTCTGTGCATTCACGTGGGGCAACAATGCACCTAAGGCCTCTTTGAGCCCTGGTATCTGCTCCAGCCCGTTGTCCACCAGTTTCGCCATGGCCCACAGCAGGTTGACGATATTCTGGGCATTAAATTGGACTTTCTGTGCGTTCACGTGGGGCAACAGCACGGCTAAGGCCGCTTTGAGCCCTGGTGCCTGCTCCAGCCCGTTGTCCACCAGTTTTGCCATGGCCCACAGCAGGTTGGCAGTTTCCTGTGGCTTAAAGTTAGCTTTCTGTGCGTTCACAGGGGGCAACAGCACGGCCACGGAATCTTTGAGCCCTGGTATCTCAAGCCTGTTGTCCACCAGTTTTGCCATGGCCCATAGCAGGTTGGCGATATTCTGGGCATTAAATTGGACTTTCTGTGCGTTCACGTGGGGCAACAGCACGGCTAAGGCCGCTTTGAGCCCTGGTGCCTGCTCCAACCCGTTGTCCACCAGTTTTGCCATGGCCCACAGCAGGTTGGCAGTTTCCTGTGGCTTAAAGTTAGCTTTCTGTGCGTTCACGTGGGGCCACAATACGGCCACGGCCTCTTTGAGCCCTGGTGTCAGCTCCTGCCCGTTGTCCACCAGTTTTGCCATGGCCCACAGCAGGCTGGTGATTTCCTGTGGTTTAAAGTAAGCTTTCTGTGCGTTCACCTGGGGCAACAACGTGGCCACGGCCTTTTTGAGCTCTGGTGCCTGCTCCAGCCCGTTGTCCACCAGCTTCGCCATGGCCCACAACAGGTTGGCTATTTCCTGTGGTTTAAAGTTAGCTTTCTGTGCGTATACGTGGGACAAAAGTGTGGAAACGTTCTCTTTAAGCTCTGGTGTCCACTCCTGCCCGTTGGCCATCAGTTTCGCCATGGCCCACAGCAAATTGGTAATATGCTGGGCATTAAATTGGGCTTTCTGTGCGTTCACGTGGGGCAACAGCGCGGCCACAGCCCCTTTGAGTTCTGGTGTTTGCTCCTGCCCTTTGTCCACCAGTTTTGCCGTGGCCCACAGCAGGTTGACGACACCCTGGGCATCAACATCCCTGGCCTGAGGTTTTTGGTTGCACTTGAATATGATTGCATCAAGTAGTGTTGACAATAAGGCAGCCTGAGTACGCTTAACACGCCCATCCATGGGTTTATGAGGGGTAAAAACACCCGCTGAAGTCAATGAATGAAGTGTGGTCGTCAGGCTTCGCCAATTCCAGCTCCGCGTGACTGTGAAATTTGGCAGCAAATGCATCAGCTGGCTTTGTTCCGCTCGATTTAACGGTCTTTTAGCAGCTGATGTGTATTTTTTAATTGAATTGGCATACAGGCCGTGATTTCTCCCATCATAGCGATGACCGAAATGATCCGATTGACTCACCAGGTCATCCATTATTTCTGGTTTGATGAGTGCCTTAAAATCTTGAGCAGGGTGTACTGAACGGCGCTGTAGATGTTGAGAAGGGCATGCGTCAGAAGAACGGTAAAATGTATTACGCCCCGGGTTAGTGCGTGGGGTATCATCCCACTGCCTGACCGTGGCATGTCTGTATCGTCCACGCCTTGAAGAAGCGGCATGGCCACCCGGTCGGTTATAATCATTATCTGATCTTGCGAATTGACCACTGATATCGGCAGAGCTTCTGTCCATAATTATATTTCATTAATTCATGGAAATATAAAAAGCAGACTGCTGTGCAGTTCAGAAGTTCATTTTGCTGAAATGTTCATATATAAGCAGTGCCGTATTTCTCATCTGCCGACCCGCTTTTAAGTGATACAGAGCCATGACCCTGTGGCGGGATGTCTATCCGGGTCTTTATTTCATCAATACATAGTTTCATTGAATTCTGGCTCCTGAGCTGGTTAACCGGGATTTCAATGACTTCAAATCCTGATTTTTGCAGCAGTGCGATTTTCAGCAGAGTCGAACCATTCCTGGTGTTGAAATCACCACTCACGTAATGAGACGGTCCCTGAACTTCAATCACCATGTTGTGGTCTGGCAGTAGCATGTCAACCGGAGGTAATGAGTTCAGACTTTTTTCTTCTTCAATCTGCAAAGAGGGAATGCATGATTGGAGTCGATTGCGGAAGTCGGCTTGAGGTTTTGACAGGTTAGTCTGGTAATGGGGGACGATCGGACACGCTCTGCCAAGCCAACTGGCGGCTATGGCAATAACGGATTGATCCTCTACATTATACGGAGATGTATTTTCCAGACGAGTAAACAGTTCATCCATGTGCTTTTCAAGCAAATTATTTTTATTGGCATTGGATTCCAGAGACAACCTGGCACAGCATACCATCACTCCCCAGAGAGACATCGATATATCTTGCTGAGATAACTGAGGGTATTGACTGATTTGGTAGACAAGATGTTCAGTCGTGGATTTAACCACATTCAGCTCAACGAGTTCACCCAGTTTCGCCATGGCCCACAGCAGGTTGGAGATATACTGAGGAATAAACTGGTCTTTGCTTGTGTTCACTTGGGACAAAAGTGCGGTCAAGGCATCGTTGAGCCCTGGTGTTTGCTCCTGCCCGTTGTTCACCAGTTTCGCCATGGCCCACAGCCGGTGGGTGATATCCCGGGCATTAAATTGGTCTTTCTGTGCGTTCATGTGGAGCAACAGCGCGGCTACGGCTTCTTTGAGTTCTGGTGTCTGCGCCTGCCCGTTGTCCACCAGTTTCGCCATGGCCCACAGCAGGTTGGTGATTTCCTGGGGGTTAAAGTTGGCTTTCAGTGCTTTCAAGTGGGGCAACAGCGTGGCCACGGCCGCTTTGAGCTCTGGTGTCAGCGCCTGCCCGTTGTCCACCAGTTTCGCCATGGCCCACAGCAGGTTGGCGATATGCTGAGGAATAAATTGGTTTTTCAGTGCTTTCAAGTGGGGCAACAGCGCGGCTACGGTTGCTTTGAGCCCTGGTGTCAGCGCCTGCCCGTTGTCCACCAGTTTCGCCATGGCCCACAGCAGGTTGGCGATATGCTGAGGAATAAATTGGTCTTTCTGTGCATTCACGTAGGGCAACAACGCGGCCACGGCCTCTTTTAGCCCAAGTGTCAGTTCCTGCCCGTTGTCCACCAGTTTCGCCATGGCCCACAGCAGGTTGGCGATACCTTGTGGTTTAAAGTTAGCTTTCTGTGCATTCACGTGGGGCAACAATGCGCCTAAGGCCTCGTTGAGCCCTGATGTCTGCTTCTGGCCGTTGTCCACCAGTTTCGCCATGGCCCACAGCAGGTTCGCGATTCCCTGTGGTTTAAAGTTAGCTTTCTGTGTGTTTACGCGGGGCAACAGCACGACTAAGGCCGCGTTGAGCTCTGGTGTCTGCTCCAGCCCGTTGTCCATCAGTTTTGCCATGGCCCACAGCAGGTTAGCGATTTCCTTTGGCTTAAAGTTAGTTTTCTGTGCGTTCACATGGGGCAACAGCACGGCCACGGCCTCGTTGAGCCCTGGTGTCAGCTCCAGCCCGTTGTCCACCAGTTTTGCCATGGCCCACAGCAGGCCGGTTATGCCCTGAGTATTAAATTGGTCTTTCTGTGCGTTCACGTGGGGCAATAACCTGGCCACTACCTCTTTGAGACCTGGTGTCCTCTTCTGCCCGTTGTCCATCAGTTTCGCCACGGCCCACAGCAGGTTGACGATTTCCTGTGGGTTAAAGTTAGCTTTCTGAGTGTTCACGTTGGGCAATAACGCGGCAATAGCCCCTTTGAGCTCTGGTGTCTGCTCATGGCCGTTGTCCACCAGTTTCGCCATGGCCCACAGCAGGTTGGCGATACCCTGAGGAATAAATTGGTCTTTTTGTGCGTTCACGTGGGGCAACAGCGCGGCCACGGCCTCTTTGAGTTCTGGTGTTTGCTCCTGCCCGTTGTCCA
>NZ_JBLYZG010000125.1:0-5767 GCF_049310245.1 Endozoicomonas sp. ALB115
TCACGAGGGGCAACAGCACGGCCACGGCCCCGTTGAGCCCTGGTGTTCGCTCCTGCCCGTTGTCCACCAGTTTCGCCATGGCCCATAACAGATTGGTGATTCCCTGGGCATTAAGTTGGTCTTTCTGTTCGTGCACGTGGGGCAACAGCGCAGCCACGGCCTCGTTGAGCTCTGGAGTCCGTTTTTTCCCGTTGTCAACCAGTTTCGCCATGGCCCACAGCAGGTTGGTGATTCCCTGTGGTTTAAAGTTAGCTTTCTGTCCATTTACGTGGGGTAACAGCGTAGCCACTGCCTGGTTGAACACTGGTGTCCGCTCCTGCCCGTTGTCCACCAGTTTTGCCATGGACCACAGCAGGTTAGCTATTCCCCGGGCATCAATATCCCTGGCTTCAGGTTTTTGGTTGCAGTTAAATATTATTGCATCAAGTAGCGTTGACAATAAGTTAGCTTGAGTAAGCTTTACACGCTCATCCATGGGGTTATGAGGGGTAAAAACACCCGCTGAAGTCAATGAATGAAGTGTTGTCGTCAGGCTTCGCCAATTCCAGCTCCGTGTTACGGAAAAATTTTGCAGTAAACGTATCAGCTGGCTTTGTTCGGCTCGATTTAATGGTCTTTTAGACGCTGACGTGTATTTTTTAATTGAACTGGCATATTGACCGTGATGTCTCCCATCATAGCGATCACCGAAACGATAAGATTTACTCACCAGACCATCCATTATTTCCGGTCTGGTCAGGGTATTGAAATCTTGAGCAGAGTTGACTGAGCGGAACATTAGATTTTGAGAAGAGCATGCGTCAGAAGAGTGGTACAATTCGTTGCGCCCCGGGGTAGTACGGAGGGGATTATCCCACTGTTCGACTGTGCCATATCTATATTGCACACGCCTTGAAGAAGCGGCATGGTCATCCGGTCGGTTGTAAGCATTATTTGATCTTGTGTATTGACCGCTGATACCAGCAGATTTTCTATCCATTTTTATATTTCTTTAATTCATGAAAATATAAAAAAACAGACTTCTGTTTTGTTCAAAAGTTCATTTCGCTGAAATGTCTATAAACGTAAACGGTTGGGGAAGCACATTTACTCCTGATGCCATCAACCCGTTATTTTCCAATCATCCGGGGCAACAGGTGTTCAACACTGACATTCCTTCCCGGCATGTGAAAACGGATCTTGAGTCATGATAGGAGGAAGGCAATTACTGGCTGGTTGTTTTCTTCCTCTTTGCTGGTTTGCCGGTTTGCTCCTCTGAATGTTCTTCGGCAGTCAAGTAACCGTGATCTGAGGTTTGCCCGCCTTTATCAGCCGTAACGTATGCTTCCTCTGCCCACCTTCTTTTAAGTGATACAGAGCCATGCCCCGGTGGCGGTAAGCTTATCCTGGTCTTTATTTGATCAATGTATGGCTTCATTAAATCCTGACTCAAGAGCCTGTTAACCGGAATTTCAATGACCTCAAATCCTGCTTTTTGCAACAGTGCGATTTTCAGCAGAGTCGAACCATTCCTGGTGGTGAAATCACCACCCACGTAATGAGAGGGACCCTGAACTTCAATCACCAGGTTGTGATCTGGCAGTAGCAGGTCAACCGGAGGCAGTGAGTTCAGACTTTTTTCTTCTTCAATCTGCAAAGAGGGAAAGCATGATTGGAGTTGATCGCGGAAGTCGGATTGAGGTTTTGACATGCTTGTCTGGTAATGGGGGACGAGCGGGCATGATCTCCCAAGCCAACTTGCGGCCATGGCAATAACGTATTGTTCCTCTTCATTATTGTCTGGATTGTCTGGGAATGTATTTTTCAGGCGAGTAAACAGGTCATCCATGTGCTTTTCAAGCCAGTTATTGTTATTGGAGTTTAGAGACAATCTGGCACAGCAAACCATTACTCCCCAGAGAGACATCAATATGTCTTGATGTGAGAGCTGAGGGTTTTCACTGATTCGGTAAACAAGCGATTCGAACATAGAGGTCACCACCTTCAGCTCAACGAACTCACCCAGTTTCGCCGTGGCCCACAGCAGATTGGCGATTTCCTGTGGTTTAAAGTTAGCTTTCTGTGTGTTCACGTGGCGCAACAGCGCGGCCACGGCCTCGTTAAACTCTGGTGTCCGCTCTTGCCCGCTATCCACCAGTTTCGCCATGGCCCACAGCAGGTTGGCGATACCCTGTGGTTTAAAGTTATCTTTCTGTGCGTTCACGTGTGGCAACAGCGCGGCCACGGCCTCTTTAAGCTCTGGTATCCTATCCTCCCCGTTGTCCAGCAGTTTCGCCATGGCCCACAGCAGGCTGGCGATTTCCTGTGGTTTAAAATAGGCTTTCTCTGGGTTCACTTGTGGCAACAGCACGGCCACGGCTTCTTTGAGCAGCAGTGTCCGCTCCTGCCCGTTGTTCACCAGTTTCGCCATGGCCCACAGCAGGTTGGTGATTTCCTGTGGTTTAAAGTTAGCTTTCTGTGTACTCACGTGGTGCAACATTGCGGCCACGGCCTGTTTGAGCCCTGGTGTCTGCTCCTGCCCGTTGTCCACCAGTTTCGCCATGGCCCACAGCAGGTTGGCAATATGCTGAGGAATAAATTGGTCTTTCTGTGCGTTCACGTGGGGCAACAGTGCGGCCACAGCCTCGTTGAGCTCTGGTGTCCGCTCCTGGCCGTTGTCCACCAGTTTTGCCATGGCCCACAGCAGGTTGGCGATATGCTGAGGAATAAATTGGTCTTTCTGTGCGTTCACGTGGGGCAACAGTGCGGCCACGGCCTCGTTGAGCGCTGGTGTCCGCTTCTGCCCGCTATCCACCAGTTTCGCCATGGCCCAAAGCAGGATGGCGATACCCTGAGCATTAAATTGGTCTTTCTGTGCGTTCACGTGGGGCAACAGCGTGGCCACGGCCTCTCTGATCTCTGGTGTCCGCTCCTGCCCGTTGTCCACCAGTTTCGCCATGGCCCACAGCAGGTTGGCAAAATGCTGAGGAATAAATTGGTCTTTCTGTGCATTCACGCAGGGCAGCAGCGCGGCCACGGCCTCGTTGAGCCCTGGTATCCGGTGCTGGCCGTTGTCCACTAATTTCGCCATGGCCCACAGCAGGTTAGTAATACCCTGTGCATTAAATCGGTCTTTATGTACGTTTACCCGGGACAACAACGCGGCCACGGCCTCGTTGAATGCTGGTGTCGGTTCCTGCCCGTTGTCCACCAGTTTCGCCATGGCCCACAGCAGGCTGGCGATTTCCTGTGGTTTAAAGTGAGTTTTCTGTGCGTTCACGAGGGGCAATAGCCCGGCCACGGCCTCATTGAGCTCTGGTGTTCGCTCCTGCCCGTTGTCCACCAGTTTCGCCATGGCCCACAGCAGGTTGGCAATATGCTGAGGAATAAATGGGTCTTGCTGTGCGTTCACGTGGGGCAACAGCGCGGCCACAGCCGCGTTGAGCCCTGGTGTTCGCTCCTGCCCGCTGTCTACCAGTTTCGCCATAGCCCACAGCAGGTTGGCGATTTCCTGGGCACCAACATAGCTGGCTTCAGGTTTTTGGTTGCACTTGAATATGATTGCATCAAGTAGTGTTGACAGTAAGGCAGCCTGAGTAAGTCTGACACGCTCATCCAAGGGATTATGAGGGGTAAAAACACCCGCTGAAGTAAATGAGTGCAGTGTTGTCGTCAGGCTTCGCCAATTCCAGCTCCGCGTTGCTGTGAAATTTTGCAGCAAACGCATCAGCTGGCTTTGTTCAGCTCGATTTAACGATCTTTTAGCAGTTGACGTGTATTTTTTAATTGAACTGGCATATTGACCGTGATTTCTCCCATCATAGCGATCACCGAAACGATAAGATTTACTCAGCAGGCCATCCATTATTTCCTGTCTGGTGAGGGTATTGAAATCTTGAGCAGGGTTTACTGAACGGTACTGTAGATGTTGATAAGAGCGTGTGAAAGAAGAATGGTAAAATTCATTTCGCGCCGGGGCAGTGCGGGAGGGGTTATCCCATTGCCTGACTGTGGCATACCTATATCGTCCACGCCGTGAAGAAGTGGCTTGGTCATCCGGTTGGTGGTAATCATTGCCTGATCTTGTGTATGGACCACTGATACCAGCATAGCTTCTATCCATAATTATATTTCATTAATTCATGGAAATATAAAATGCAGACTGTGGTTCTTTTCAGAAGTTCATTTTGCTGGAATGTTGGTTAACTACTTACTGGCTGGTTGTTTTTTTCCTCTTTTCTGGTTTGCCGGTTTGCACTTCTGAATGTTCTTCGGCGGTTAAGTAACCATGATCTGAGGGTTGCCTGCCTTTATCAGCAGTAACGTATGGCTCATCTGCCAGCCTTCTTTTAAGTGATACAGAGCCATGCTCCTGTGGTGGGATGCCTATCCTGGTCTTTATTTGATCAATGTATGGTTTCATTAAATCCTGATTGCAAAGCCTGTTAACCGGAATTTCAATGACCTCAAATCCTGCTTTTTGCAACAGTGCGATTTTCAGCAGAGTCGAACCATTCCTGGTGTTGAAATCACCACCCACGTAATGAAACGGTCCCTGAATTTCAATCACCATGTTGTGATCTGGCAGTAGCAGGTCAACCGGAGGTAATGAGTTCAGACTCTTTTCTTCTTCAATCTTCAAAGATGGAATAGATGATTGGAGTTGATCACGGAAGTCGACCTGGGTTTTTGAAATGTTTGTCTGGTAATCGCGAACGACCGGACAGGCTCTGCCAAGCCAACTTGCGGCCATGATCATGATGGATTGATCCTCTTCATTATCTGGCGATGTATTTTCCAGGCGAGTCAACAGGTCATCCATGTGCTTTTCAAGCACGTTATTTTTATGGGCATTGGAGTCCAGAGCCAACCTGGCACAGCATACCATTACTCCCCAGAGAGACATCAGTATCTCTTGCTGAGAGAACTGAGTGTTTTCACTGATTCTGTAGACAAGAGAGTTGAACGTGGATGTAAACACGTTCAGCTCAATGAGCTCACCCAGATTCGCCGTGGCCCACAGCAGGTTGGCGATTTCCTGTGGTTTTACATTAGCTTTCTGTGCGTTCACGAGGGACAACAGCGATGCCACGGCCTCGTTGAACTCTGGTGTCTGCTCCTGCCCATTCTTCACCAGTTTCGCCATGGCCCACAGCAGGTTGGCGATATGCTGGGGAATAAATTGGTCTTTCTGTACGTTCACGTGGGGCAACAGTGCGGCCAGAGCATCTTTGAACTCTGGTGTTTTCTCCAGCCCGCTGTCCACCAGCTTCGCCATGGCCCACAGCAGGTTGGCGATATGCTGAGGACTAAATTGGTCTTTCTGTGCATTCACGTGGGGCAACAGTGCGGCTACTGCATCGTTGAGCCCTGCTGTCCACTCCTGCCCGTTGTCCACCAGTTTCGCCATGGCCCACAGCAGGTTGGCGATTCCCTGGGCATTAAATTGGTCTTCTTGTGCGATCACGTGGGGCAACAGCGCGGCCACGACCTCGTTGAGCCCTGGTGTCTGCTCCTGCCCGTTGTCCACCAGTTTCGCCATGACCCACAGCAGGTTGGCGATTTCCTGGGCATTAAATTGGTCTTCTAGTGCGATCACGTGGGGCAACAGCGCGGCCACGACCTCGTTGAACCCTGGTGTCTGCTCCAGCCCGTTGTCCACCAGTTTCGCCATGGCCCACAGCAGGTTGGCGATTTCCTGGGCATTAAATTGGTCTTTCTGAGTGTTCACGTGGGGCAACAGTGCGGTCACAGCCTCTTTGAGACCCGGTGTCTGCTCCTGCCCGTT
>NZ_JBLYZG010000126.1:0-5657 GCF_049310245.1 Endozoicomonas sp. ALB115
TGTCGGTGCTGCGTCATGGCCTGTCCTGGCTGACCGGCGGCACCCGGGTCACCGCTGACCAGGCGCAGGGAGCAGCGCAGATCACTGCCGGGCAAAGCCATCAACGACAGGAGTCTACTAATACTAATAATGGTGCCGACAACCAGCCGGCCAGCAGAGTCAGGTCGGCGACGCACAGCGTCAACGACAGCCTGGCTCTGGCCGGGCTGCTGGTGTCTCGGGCCACGGACCGCCCCATCCGACCTGACACACTGGCTCATGGTGAGAGGCACCGGACTGATACGGCGGCACAGCCCTTTGACTGCCTGCCGGGCATGCGGCTGCTCACCGGCAGCATGCGGGTGGCCCGGCAACTGCACAACGAAGTGTCGGCTTTCCTGCAGCAGCTCAGGCTGCAGCGGATACAGCCGGATGCTGCCTGGCAAACCGATGACCTGCTGAATATGGCCATCGCCATGGTCACCAATGAGGAGCAACCGACCAGCTGCACCGAGGAGTTTCTGCTCGAAGTGTTGTTCTCGCCCAGACTGGGGGTTGAACATGAGCGCGCCGCCAATATTTTCGACAGCGGCGGACGGGTTCGGGGCACCGGTGGCGGTGCCATCTTCTTTGGCGGGGAGCAAACCCGGCCGTGCCAGTCAGGCCCGGCCAGAGATCTTGGCCAGTGCATGCTGAACGCCATGGCAGACCGTCAACTGGAACAAATGACCGCAGAATCCCGGACGGCTGACTCCGGCCCGTTACTCAGTGGCGCACTGCGCGATGCCATTGTTGACCGGGCCAGCCAGTTTCAGGAACTGCAAAGAGGGGCTGTGTTTGCCCAGCATTCGAGGGGATTGTTCAGCCAGCTGCCAGACTGGCTGGGCACCAGCAGTGGCAACTACAGCAGCCGCCGCGATCAGCTGTTCCAGCGACTGGAACAACGGCTGACCCCGGTTACAAGCCCGGGGGCTGTTCAGGCGAGTAATACCTGCCTCAGCCAGCTGGAAGCGGGTGATTATGGCTCGGCCCGGGCATCCTTCTTCGCGCTGTCGGACCAGCAGCAGCAACAGGCCATCCAGTCACTGACAAGGATGCCGGACTGTTTTGGACTGGAGCCCCAGTGGGATGATCCGGCTCCGAGAGACAGCCAGAGTGCCTGGCAACGCTTCACCGCCCTGTACGACAGCAAGATGGGGGTCCAGGAAGAGGCGATGAACCGCCTGAAGCTGATGTCGATGGTCACTGCTGGCAAGGTGACCGGGCAATACGACGAGGCGCAACAACTGGTGGCACACATTATTGACCTGCTGCCAACCCGGGACAATGCCAGCCAGCGATCCTGCCAGGAGACGGCAGAGTGCGCCCAGCCGCCAGTGTTCCAGCAGCACCATTACGACCGGGGCACCATAAACGACATGCTCAGTGCTTATAAAACCATCAAGGCAGAAGTCGCCGACCAGTTGCCGCAGTACTTTATCAACCACAATCTGGACAGTGACCTGCAAGAAGAGATCATTACCCAGGTGGCGCTGGGCAGTTTGGGATCACTGAATGGCAAGCCTACCGAGTTATGGCAGGCGGAAATAGCAGCGCGGTTGCAAACCGAAGCGGAGGAGTTTGCCCAGACTCCGGTTTAATGATGGAACCCATGAACAACAAACTGTCGGTCCAGGAGTCATGATCGGTTGAGTTCAGGTTAGCGGGAACCCTTCTTCGGATGCGGGTTAAAACGTTTGGCACTGCCTTTCACCTTTCTGGCCTGCACTTCGTTCTTTTTCAGCCGGTCCCGGGGTTTTTTGTGGAAGGAGGGCGCTGGTGACAGGTCAACCAATGCGGCAAGGGCGTCGATATCTGGTTTTTCCAGCTCCTGAAATTGCCCCTGACGCAGCTGGTCAGGAATGATCATGCTGCCAAACCGGACCCGCTTCAAACGGCTGACTTTCAGATCCAGACGACCGATGGAGAGCCAGTGCTCGCCCTTCAGTTTGGGGAGATTATCGAATACCGTTGGACGGCCTTCCTTATCTGAATGGCTGCAGACCTCGCCTTAGGCTTGTAACAGGCAATGACCCCTTATTTGTCACCCCCGTACTGTAAACTTTTCTAACTCGAATATTTGCAACTTTTGTAAAGTTGGATATTTTTTTCATCAATCTGAAATGAATAAAAGTCAACTGACGGGTTTATCAAGCGATGCATCTTGGACTTCCAGTTAAACCAACTAATCCAGGTTTTCTGCCTGATCAACAATTTCCTCATGATCCTGATAAAAAACTCCCTCATGATCCTGATAAAAAAAATCCTCATGATGATGATAAAAAATTTCCTCATGATCATGATAAAAAATTTCCTCATGATCCTGATAAAAAAAATCCTCATGATGATGATAAAAAATTTCCTCATGATCATGATAAAAAATTTCCTCATGATCATGATAAAAAATTTCCTCATGATCGTGCTAAAACAACCAGCGTGTTTCACTCACGTCAAGTGGCTAATAAAAAGACAGGGAAGACGATGATTGCATCGGGTAGCCAGAATCAAACCAGCCATTTGGTTCAGTCTGCCAGTTCTTCAGTCTCACTCAGGCAGACAAAGTCAATTCATTCAAGCGCAGCTGTTTTAATAGATAGCGCCACCTCAATCACTGCTTCGGTCAGCATTTCAAATTCGGCAAACGCTTCAACATCATTTGAAAGCACAGCGGGTTCAATAAATAGCGCAACCTCAAAAACAGCTTCGGCCAGCCATTCAAATTCGGCAAACGATTCAACATCTGCCAGCGCAGGCAGCATACACACGGCAACGGCCACTATGTCGGAGGCAATGAAGGGTAGGGTCTCTGATAACGCTGCTTCGGCAACGTCCGCTAACAGTCCATCTGTGCACAGCGAAACAGGCTCGGTACAGGCGTCGGCGTCGGTGTTAACAGCAATCACCGGTGTATACCTGGCAAAATCCAGCCTGGTCAGATCCCCAGCCACTACTCAGGGTATATACAGCAGTAGCAGTGATTACAAGACTGCTGTGAGTTCATCAGACAGCTCATCAGGGCCCATTAAACATACCGCTACTGCCCACAATTCAGCAGGCTCAGTCAAAGCGACGGACTCCGGTTTTACGACAACCGGCGCTCATCGGCCAGCCAGCCTGTCCGGCTCAGTCAGCAATCCCCTGGCAGCCAGCGTCTCTAGCCATCACCCCCATGCTTCTGGCTCAGCAGGGCCTTCCGCCACAAGTGTAAGTATCAATGATATGGGTGAAACCGGTGAACATTCGGCAACGTCCATGGGGTTATCCGGCTCGGTGAAGAGTGCCGCCTCTACCCATACAACGGGTATGCATTCATTGCCTTCGCTGCACAGTTCTGCAACTGCCATGAATGCCTCCACGGCTTCCCCAGCCCGGTTCAGCCTGTCCGGTTCCAGCAAGGGCGCTGTTACCAATGCATCTGCAAATTCAACAACAGCCTATCCGGGTTCTGTTTCGGTTTCTGCCAGCCCAGCGGGTAGGCAAATAACGTCATTTAATTATGCAAGCTCGATTGTCCAGGATTCTACTTCTGCAAGCATTGCCACCGCCCCGATACTACTACCGACCAGCACTCCCTCACTGGTTAACACCCTGCTCCCCTGGACTGACAGTATTATCCCGGCACATTCATTTGGCGGCATCACCGACATCGCGCCCACCAGGACCACCGTAGCCCCGTCCAGTTCGCTGGCCACTACCAATTTAACACTGGAGCAGCAACTGACCACCATAGTGGACGACATGGGCAAATCAACCAATCTTGGCATGTACGAAAATGACCTGGTTTATTTTCAACAACTGTTTCCGGCCCTTAACTTCACGGAATTAGTCACCTTTGTTAAGGACAGTGCCAGGGATTTTGCCGGATATATGCTGCTCAAAGGCATTGAAGCCTTCGCCAAAACGATCAATGGCACTTTCCCTGATGCCACTCGTCACTATTTGGATATCGTAGCAGCCGGGGTGGATGACATTATCCATGAGTTCAACACCACAATCGCGCCTGCCCAGAATACTAGCTCAACGACAGTAGCCCATCACCATCGTTCAAAAAGAATGATCCTTTCGGAGCAGGATTTCTTAAGCAAAATCAGGCTGCTGATAGGGGCTGAAGGTGTACTTGCCAGAGACAACAAGGTCCCGCAACTGTTGGAGTTTTTACGGGGTTTTTCAGCAATGCGCAATGAATTTACCCTTACGATGCAGCGTGGCGTTGCGGCAGGCCCAGATGCAATAGCTCTTACCAATCAACTCCGGCAGCCGCCGGAGATGGCCAATTATTTGCGGCAATATGAGAACGAGGTCTTTGATTTAATAGGGAATCAAGACTTTCAGGCACTTGGCAGATTAGCGTTTAAAGTTAACACCCTCTCATATTTTAACGTTTTTGCTCCGCCACGACAGAGAGACATGATGCAATCGCTCAGGCTCCTTGTTCGTACCATGATTCACCGTCTCGAACAGATATCTCTGGGGACCACCAATCCGTCAACTATGACGCATATGGCTTATCTCACACTTTTCTGTGTAATCTGGAACCCTTTGCGATTAATGATGCGTGATCAGCAGTTAGCTGAAGGCATTTGTCAGTCGGATGTAGTTTCATTGACCGTTGCCAGCCAGTTGGGAATTTCTGTTAGCAGCTCATTAAATACTATGGTCAATGCTATTTTCCTGGGTACCGGATATGCTCGATTACCCGCTCTTGTCAGGACGATCCTACAGGAAATTGCGAGTAAAAATAGTATATCTTCCCCCGTAAGTTTATGGCGTAGCCTGGGCCTGAAAAGAGACAGTCATTACCTTGATAAAATTGGCCAGAAAGTTGAGCAATTTGGGTTTAGAGTCTATGGTGGAGAACCATTTCTTACAATCCGGTCAATGCTGTCAAAGATGGTTGCAGCGTTCAATGCGAAGGCAACTCAGTTACCGGCAGGGGCAGATGCTAATGTTCTGTTTACCATCTCCCCCCGTACCTCACATGTCATATTTGCAAAAATACAAAGAGTGAATAATCAACTATCTCTGACCACTGCTGATTCCGACGGCTATTTGCTTATAGCCAGCGCCGATTCAATGGATCAGTTGGTCGCAAGGGCCATGAACGTACTGAGACCGCTGGCTCAGCGATACGGCCTTGGATTGACTCAGTCAGGGCAGATTGCCAACGGAAGAGGTATCGGGCATCTTTATCAACCCACCGACGCAGAAATAACCGAGTTGGCTGACCTGGCTCCCATTCCTACCTCGTCCTTAACGTTAAAACAGATCCTGACCAAGCCGGTAACGGAACTTGAAGCCCTCGACAAAGCGGCCACGAAGGCACTGGCCAAAGAATACATTAACAAGGTGACCAGTGCAGCGGGGCTTGACAAACTGAAATTAAGCCAGAAACTGACTGAACAGGACCTGCTCCCTTCACCCTCAAGCCTTCAGGTAACCACAGCCGATTCACTGATTATGCAAATGCGGGAAGTGATCAGTGTGCTTGACGACGCTCTGGCCAATAATACCCCGGTACCGGAAGCCATCAAAAAGCTGAATGCTCACATTATGGCCAAAACCAGTCAAAGCCTGCTTGCCCGGGCCAAAGCGACCGCTGGAGAACAGCCGGACCCTGTACCTGGTCCTTCCGGGGTGGC
>NZ_JBLYZG010000127.1:0-5443 GCF_049310245.1 Endozoicomonas sp. ALB115
TAAGAAAACTCTGGGTAAAGCGGCCGTGAATACCGGGAGCGCACTCCTGAATGTCGCTCAGGCAGTCATGAAGTATCCCTGCGATGTAATTCTGGTTGTCAACATTTGCATCGTGTTGTTGATCCCTGAGTTGCATGACTAACTGTCGAATCTGGAAGCGTGTCTCACGATACAGGGCGAGCAGGCTGTTTTTAAGATATTGAGGCGGTGATTCCAGTTTCTCGTGAAAAATATCTATTGATGAATCGTATTGATGATTAACGTAGGGCTGTACCAGTTGTTTCATCTCCTTAATATCATTCAGGAAACGGGTTTTTATCTCAGGAAAGGCGGCATGGTTTTCCAGTTCCTCGTAACAGTGAACCCCGGGCAATTCAATATATTCTGGCTGCTGGGCAACCGTTGGTATTGGTGGCTTTTCAGAAGCGGTATCTGGTTGCCAGGGTTGGAAAAGTACTGAGTTAACTTCTGTATTTAACGAAAGCATGAATTTATCCAATGTCAGAATTTATTTTGGATAGCTATTAAGTAGTTGGCCAAATGGAATCGTATATTTCTGGCTAAGTGGGCAGTTACTATGCAAGGCACAACGTAGGGAGCATAGCCGTAGCTATGTGACCGTAGTTGTAACGCCGCAGAGTGACTGCCCACTTAGTCAGAAAATACGATTTCATTTGGTTAACTACTTAATTACCTGAGCTGAGTCCTGGATCTGGAAAAGGGTTAATCAGCAGTCTTTCGCACTCTGCATGGCCTTCTTTGCGGGCGGCGTCCCGGGGCGTCAAGCCACGGTTACTTTTTATACTGATGTTAATGCCGGGAGCTTTAAGTAGCGCTTTGATGGACTCTGCATGGCCAAATTTGGCAGCGCAGTACAGGGGCGTGAAACCCTTGAGTGTTTTCACATTGACGTCAATGCCTGTGGCGTTCAATAAAAGCGCGATGCACTCTACGTTGTCTTCTATGGCGGCCCAGTGCAGGGCCGTAAAGCCCCCAGGTCGTGCCATATTGACGTCAATGCCTTTGGCGTTCAATAACAGCATGACGCAGTCTGTATGGCCAGATTGGGCAGCGGAACTCAGGGGCGTGAAGCCTTCGTCAGATATCACATTGACGTCAATGCGGTCATCGGTCAATAACGCCGAGATGCACTCTGCCTTACCTGCCGCGGCAGCCGAGTTCAGGGGTATGCCTGCGTCAGACCTCACATTGACGTCAATGTCGGCGGCGGTCAGTAATGCCATGATGCACTCTGGGAAGTCTTTTATAACAGCACAGAACAGGGGCGTATTGCCATCGACAGACTTAACATTGACGTCAATGCCGTCGGCGGACAGTAATTCCCTGATGCACTCTGCATGTCCTTCTACGACAGCGCAGTACAGGGGCGTAAAGCCATCGTCATTCTGCACATTGACGTCAATGCCGTCGGCGGCCAATAACGCCCTGACACACACTACGTAGCCTGAGGCAGCATAGTGCAGGGGTGTCAAGCCATCGTTATTTTTTACATTGATGTCAATGCCTGTGGTGTTCAACAACTCCGTGACACACACTACGTGGCCTTCTGAGGCAGCACAGTGCAGGGGCGTAAAGCCATCGTTACTCTTCACATTGACGTCAATGCCGTCGATGGTCAGTAACGCCCTGACGAACGCCACGTGCCCTTTTTCGGCAGCGATGTGCAGGGGCGTCGAGCCATGGATATTTTTCCGGTTAACCTGCGGGTTGCCTGGTTTCAGCAGGTATTCCAATGCAGGCAAATTACCGGAACTTGCAAAGCACGCCAGGGGGGTGTCCAGATCATCGTTCAAGAAGCTGGTCAATGGATCACAATGACCGGTTAACAAAAGATTGGACAGGGTTTCTGACTGCCCCAGAATAAGGGCCTGTTTGAACAGTCGCTGGCAATCATGGGGTGTCAGTAACTTTTTCATATCCTCGTGGGAAAAATCAGAGACCTGCCAGCTGGCCAGGCGTGATGAGATTGACAACACATTTATTCCCTGTTGTTGAAGTCTCAATAAGACCGGCTTCAGCAGCGGTGTATCGATCAGCCAGTCCAGTACGCGTGGAGCAATGCCTGGAGAAATGCCGGGAGTAATGAACGTTGTAACAGAGGTAAAATGATCAACTACACATTTGTATAACGTTTCTTTAAAAGTGTCATCGTGCTTAATCAGCTTCTCACTGAGTTGGTTGGCAAGCGCCCTGGTCACCATCGCTGGTATTTTACCAAGCTGTTCGATGGTGGTGTGTTGCAGGAAAAACGAGGCAATATGACGGGCCTTATCGGTTTGCTCCATTGCCTGGGTGAGCAGGGCATAAATGGTGGTTTCAGGCCAGGTTGAGAAGTCAATGGACATTAAATGCGGCAATGTCAGCGAGGTGTGATTATTCGCATTAAAAGTACACGCCAGCCCCGTCGGCAAGTACTGGTCATGATTAAATACCCAGAAGAAAAGCTGGTTGATGGTGCCGATATACCAGGCCGAATCGACACCTGCAGGAATAGTGGCGAACACCTTGGCCGATGATTCACAGAAATGGTTGGCCACCCAGGCCAGTAACTTTTCCCGGTACCGGCCAAGGTAATAGTTGCCATCGCCAGTTTCTTCGATGACGGTCCTGAGATCAAGGGACTGTTCTCCGCCTGTTTGCAGTAAATGATTGACCGGTTTAAAGAGTGCGCTTTCAAGCGTCCCCATTCTCTCTGAAGTCAGTTCAAAGGGGGCAATAACGTCGGTTTCCCATACCTGTACACCCAGTTTTTGCAGGGTTGCACTGAGCTGGTCAGACCACCCGGACGAGAGTTGACGCAGGATGGTACAGGCATTGACTGACAGTGATGCAGCCGCAAGAAATCGCCGGGTAAGGTCATCACCCAGATGGGTCGGTGCCGAAGTGTCAACGATATGGGGAAGCCCCAGATGCTCACAGAAAAGATTGTGCAAACTGTGCTTCCAGTGAACCTCCATGCCTGGTGGTATATCAACCAACCTCTCCCGTTGCAGCTCAAGCAGGAAAGACTGGATAAATTGATCAAACAGCTCACTCCTGACATTGAAGAGCTTCCCGCCCAGCCCTCCCCGTAAGGCTTCCAAATTAAGAAAACTCAGGGTAAAGCGGTCGTGAATAACGGGAGCGCACTCCTGAATGTCGCTCAGGCAGTCATGAAGTATCCCGGCGATGTAATTCTCGCTGTCAACATTTGGATCGTGTTGTTGATCCCTGAGTTGCATGACTAACTGTCGAATCTGGAAGCGTGTCTCACGATACTGGGTGAGCAGGATGTTTTTAAGATGTTCAGGCGGTGATTCCAGTTTCTCGTGAAAAATATCTATTGATGTATCGTATTGATCATTAACGTAGGGGTGTACCAGTTGTTTCATCTCCTCAATATCATTCAGGAAACGGGTTTTTATCTCAGGAAAGGCGGCATGGGTTTCCAGTTCCTCGTAACAATGAACCCCGGGCAATTCAATATATTCTGGCTGCTGGACAACCGTTGGTATTGGTGGCTTTTCAGAAACTGTATCTGGTTGCCAAGGTTGGAAAAGTATTGAGTTGATTTCTGTATTTAACGAAAGCATGAATTTGTCCATGTCCTATTTGTTTTGGACATATTTGATTGCAAAATAGTGGAAAAGTTGCATATTAATGGCTTGCATTAATTATTGAATTTTTAGCTATTAAAATGAATATGGTGATATTGGCGTGGGAAAAACAGGTAACGAATAAACCGGGAACTGCCGACCCTGACCCGAATATTTCATAAATGTGCTCCCTCACCCCCCCCCTTTGAATTTGTCCCGGAATAACTTCATCATTTTACTCAGTCCGGGCTAATCAATTACCAGAGCCAAGTCCCGGGTCAGGAAAAAGTGGAATCAGCAGTTTTTCGCACTCTGCATGGCCTTTTTTGCGAGCGGTGTCCCGGGGCGTCAAGCCGTCGCTGCTTTTTACACTAATGTCAATGCCGGGAGCTGTAAGTAACGCTTTGATAGACCCTGCCCGGCCAAATTCGGCAGCGCAGTGCAGAGGTGTGAGACCCTTGATTGTTTTCACATTGACGTCAATGCCCTTGGCGTTCAATAACAGCAGGACGCACTCTACGTTGTCGCCTATGGCAGCCCACTGCAGGGGCGTAAGGTGCCCAGGTAGTGCCATATTGACGTCAATGCCTTTGGCGTTCAATAACACCATGATGCAGTCTGTATAGCCAGATTGGGCAGCGCAGCTCAGGGGCGTCATGCCTGAAGACGAAGTCAAATTGACGTCAATGTCGTCAGCAGTCAGTAATACCTTGATGCACTCTGCGAAGTCTTCTACAACAGCGCAGTACAGGGGCGTATAGCCATAGAAGCACTTAACATTGACGTCAATGCCGTCGGCGGACAGTAATTCCTTGATGCACTCTGCGTGGCCTTCTGCGACAGCACAGTACAGGGGCGTATAGCCATCGTCATTCTGCACATTGACGTCAATGCCATCGGCGGTCAATAACGCCCTGACACACACTACGTGGCCTTCTGAGGCAGCACCGTGCAAGGGCGTCAAGCTATCGTTATGTGTCACATTGACGTCAATGCCTGTGGTGTTCAACAACTCCGTGACGCACTCTGCGTGACCTCTCAAGGCAGCATAGTACAGGGGGGTCACGCCATTGTTATTCTTCACATTGACGTCAATGCCGTGAATGGTCAGTAACGCCCTGACGAACGCTACGTGCCCGTTTTCGGCAGCGATGTGCAGGGGCGTCGAGCCATGGATATTTTTCTGGCTAACCTGCGGGTTGCCCGGTTTCAACAGGTATTCCAATCCAGGCAAATTACCGGAGCTTGCAAAGCACGCCAGGGGGGTGTCCAGATCATTGTTCACGATACTGGTCAATTGATCACAATGACCGGTTAACAGAAGATTGGACAGGGTTTCGACCTGCCTCAGAATAAGAGCCTGTTTGAACAGTCGCTGGCAATCATGGGGTGTCAGTAACTTTTTCATATCCTCGTGGGAAAAATCAGAGACCTGCCAGCTGGCCAGGCATGATGTGATTGACAATACATCTATTCCCTTTTGTTGAAGTTTCAATAAGACCGGCTTCAGCAGCGGTGTATCGATCAGCCAGTCCAGTACGCGCGGAGCAATGCCTGGAGTAATGCCTGGTGGAATGAACGTTGTAATAGGGGCAAAATGATCAACTACACATTGGTATAACGTTTCTTTAAAAGTGTTATCGTGTTTAATCAGCTTGTCACTGAGTTGGTTGGCAAGTGCCCTGGTCACCATTGCTGGTATTTTACCAAGCTGTTCGATGGTGGTGTGTTGCAGGAAAAACGAGGCAATATGCCGGGCCTTATCGGTTTGCTCCATTGCCTGGGTGAGCAGGGCATAAATGGTGGTTTCAGGCCAGGTTGAGAAGTCAATGGAGATTAAATGAGGC
>NZ_JBLYZG010000128.1:0-5251 GCF_049310245.1 Endozoicomonas sp. ALB115
GCTTTAACTGGCATCAATGCTCTAACATCTGATCGACTGGGCAACAAAATTTTAGAATTTCTTCACTTCAACCCTTAAACGCAACATAGCTTTGAGAAGGGCATACGTCAGAAGAACGATAAAATTCATTACGCCCCGGGTTTGTGCGGGGGGGATTATGCCACTGTCTGACTGAACAATGTCCATATCGACCACGCTTTGAAGAATCGGCATGATCATTCGGCTGGCTATAATCATTATCCAATCTTGCGTATTGACCACTGATACCAGTAGAGCTTCTGTCCATAATTATATTTCATTAATTCATGAAAATATAAGAAGCAGACTGCTGTGCAGTTCAGAAGTTCATTTTGCTTAAATGTTTATAAATTTAAGCGGTTATTGGCTTTTTTTTCTTCCTTTTTCTTTTTTTGGGTTTGCCTTTTTGCTTTTCTAAATGTGCTTCGGCGGTTAAGTAACGGTGATCAGAGGATTGCCACCCGGTGTTATGAGATGCAAAGGCATGATCCTGTGGCGGGAAGTCCACCCTGGTCTTTATTTGATCAATACATCGTTTTATTGAACCCGGTTTCCAAAGCGTGTTAGTCGGGATTTCAAAGACTTCAAATCCTGCTTTTTGCAACAGTGCGATTTTCAGCAGAGTCGACCCATTCCTGGTTTTGAAATCACCACTCACGTAATGAAATGGTCCCTGAACTTCAATCACAATGTTGTGATCTGGCAGTAGCAGGTCGACTGGCGGTAATGATTTCAGACTCTTTTCTTCTTCAATCTTTAATGATGGAATGCATGATTGGAGTTGATCTCGGACGACGCTTTGAGGTTTTGAAATGATTGCCTGGTAATGGGGGGTGACCGGACACGCTCTTCCAAGCCAACTGGCGGCCATGGCAATGGTGCATTGATTCTCTTCATTATTCGGGGAGGTATTTTTCAGGCGAGTAAACAGGTCATCCATGTGCTTTTCAAGCACGTTATTTTTAGCATGGGAGTCTAGAAACAGCCTGGCACAGCACACCATGACTCCCCAGAGAGACATCCATATTTCTTGATCAGAAAGCTGAGGGTTGCCACTGATTCGGTAGACAAAAGATTCAAAGGTAGAGGTCACCACACCCAGCTCAACGAACTCACCCAGTTTTGCCATGGCCCACAGCAGGTTGGCGATACCCTGGGCATTAAATTGTTCTTTCTGTGCATTCATGTGGGCAAACAGCGCGGCCAGGGCCGCTTTGAGCTCTGGTGTCTGCTCCAGCCCGTTGTCCACCAGTTTGGTCATGGCCCACAGCAGGTTGGTGATGCCCTGGGCACTGAATTGGTCTTTCTGTGCGTTTACGCAGGGCAGCAGAGCGGCGACTGCCCCGTTGAGCCCCGGGAGCCACTCTTGCCTGCCGTCTATCAGTTTCGCCATGGCCCACAGCAGGTTGGCGATATGCTGAGGAACCAATTGGTCTCTCTGTGCATTTACGTGGGGTAACAGCGCGGTCATGGCCGCTTTGAGCTCTGCTGTCTGCTCCAGCCCGTTGTCCACCAGTTTCGCCATGGCCCACAGCAGGTTGGCGATATGCTGAGGAATAAATTGGTCTTTCTGTGCGTTCACGCAGGGCAACAGTGCGGCCACGGCCTGGTTGAGCCTTGCTGTCCACTCCAGCCCGTTGTCCACCAGTTTCGCCATGGCCCACAGCAGGTTGGCGATTTCCTGGGCATTAAATTGGTCTTTCTTTATGTTCACGTGTGGCAACAGCGCGGCCATGGTCTCGTTGAGTTCCGGGGGCCGTTCCTGCCCGCTGTCCACCAGTTTCGCCATGGCCCACAGCAGGTTGGTAATACCCTGTGGGTTAAAGTTAGCTGTCTGTGCGATCACGTGGGGTAACAGCCTGGCCACGACTTCTTTGAGCTCTGGTGTTTGCTCCAGCCCGTTGTCCACCAGTTTCGCCATGGCCCACAGCAGGTTGGCAATACCCTGTGGTGTAAAGTTAGCCTTCTGTGCGTTCACGTGAGGCAACAGCCTGGCTACAGCTTTTTTGAGCTCTGGTGTCCACTTCAGTCCGTTGTCCACCAGTTTCGCCAAGGCCCACAGCAGGTTGGTTATTTCCTGTGGTTTACTGTTAGCTTTTTGTGCGACCACTTGGGGCAACAGCGTGGCCAGGGCCTCTTTGAACTCTGGTGTCCGCTCCAGCCCGTTGTCCACCAGTTTCGCTATGGCCCAGAGCAGGTTGGAGATTTCCTGTGGTTTGTTAGCCTGTGCGTTTACGTGGTGCAGCAGCCCGGCCACGGCTTTGTTAAGTTCTGGTGTTCGCTCCAGCCCGTTGTCCACCAGTTTCGCCATGGCCCACAGCAGGTTGGCGATACCCTGGGGATTGAACCGGTCTTTATGTGTGTTTACCAGGGGGATTAGCGTGGCCAGGGTTTCTTTGAGCTCTGGTGTCCGCTCCTGTCCGTTGATCACCAGTTTCGCCATGGCCCACAGCAGGTTGGCGATATCCTGGGCATTAAATTGGTCTTGCTGCGCGTTGACGTGGGGCAGCAGCTCGGCCACGGCTTCGTTGAGCCCTGGGGGCTGCTCCTGCCCTTTGACCACGAATTTAGCCATGGCCCACAGAAGGTTAGCGATTTCCTGTGGATTAAAGCCAACTTTTTGTACGCTCACGTGGGGCAACAACGCAACCAGAGCTTCTTTGAGCCCTGGTATCCACTCCTGCCCGTCGTCCAACAGTTTCGCCATGGCCCACAGCAGGTTAGCGATATGCTGAGGAATAAATTGGTCTTTCTGTGTTTTCACGTGGGGCAACAGTGCAAGCACGGCTTCTTTCAGACCAGGTGTCTGTTCCTGCCCATTGTTCACCAGTTTCACCATGGCCCACAGCAGGTTAGCGATATGCTGAGGAACAAATTGCTCTTTCTGTGTGTTTGCGTGGGGCAAAAGGGCGGCCAAGGCCTTTTTGAACTCTGGTGTCCGTTCCTGCCCGTTGTCCACCAGTTTTGCCATGGCCCACAGCAGGTTGACGATTCCCCGGGCATCGATATCCCTGGCTTCAGGTTTTTGGTTGCACTTGAACGTTATTGCATCAAATAGCGTGGACAATAAAGTAGCTTGAGTGAGCTTAACACGCTCATCCACGGGCTTATGAGGGGTAAAAACACCCGCTGAAGTCAATGAATGAAATGTTGTCGTCAGGCTTCGCCAATTCCAGCTCCGTGTGACTGTGAAATTTTGCAGCAAATGTATCAGCTGGCTTTGTTCAGCTCGATTTAACGGTCTTTTAGACGCTGACGTGTATTTTTTAATTGAACTGGCATATAGGCCGTGATCTCTTCCATCATAGTGATGACCGAAACGATCCGATTTACTCACCAGGCCATCCATTATTTCTGGTTTGATGAGCGCATTAAAATCTTTAGCAGGGTTTACTGAACGGAGCAGTACATATTGAGAAGAGCATGGGGCAGAAGAATGGTAAAATCCATTGCGCCCCGTGGCAGAGTGGGGGGGAGTATCCCATTGTTTGACTGTGGCTTGTCTATATCGTCCACGCATTGAAGAAGTGGCATGGTTATCCGGTTTGTTGTAATTCTTGCCTGGTCTTGCGTATTGACCACTGATACCAGCAGAGCTTCTATCCATAACTATATTTCATTACTTCATGAAAATATAAAAAGTAGACTGCTGTTCTGTTCAGAAGTTCATTTTACTGAAATGTCTATAAAACCAGGCCGTTGGGGGATACACATCTACTTCTGATGCCACCAATCCGTTATTTTCAAATCATTTTGGGCAACAGGTATTCAACGCTGGCGCTCCTTCCCTGGAATATGAATACAGTTCTTGAGTCATGAGGAAAGGGAAGAGGTTATTGGCTTTTTTTTCTTTCTTTTTTTTGGTTTGCCTGTTTGCTTCTCTAAATGTTCTTCGGCGGTCAGGTAACAGTGATCTGAGGATTGCCATTCTTTATCGGCGGTAACGTTTGCCTCATCTGCCCACCCGATTTTATGTGATACAGAGCCATGGCCTTGTGGCGGGATGTCCACCCTGGTCTTTATTTGATCAATACATCGTTTTATTGAATCCGGGTTCCAAAGCGTGTTAACCGGGACTTCAATGACCTCAAATCCTGCTTTTTGCAGCAGTGCGATTTTCAGCAGAGTCGAACCAGTCCTGGTTTTGAAATCACCACATACGTAATGAGAGGGTCCCTGAATTTCAATAATAATATTGTGGTCTGGCAGTAGCAGATCAACCGGAGGTAATGAGTTCAGACTCCTTTCTGCTTCAATCTTTAAAGAGGGAATACATGATTGAAGTTGATCGCGGAAGTCGGTTTGAGTTTTTGAAATGGTTGTCTGGTAGTGGGGGACGATCGGACACGCTCTGCCAAGCCAGCTTGCGGCCATGGCAATGATGGATTGTTCATCTCCATTGTTTGAGGCTGCATTTTCCAGGCGAGTAAACAGGCCATCCATGTGCTTTTCAAGCAAGCTGTTTTTATTGGCATTGGCATCTTGGGACAGCCTGACACAGCATACCAATACTCCCCAGAGAGACATCGATATATCTTGCTGAGATAACTGAGGGCATTTACTGATTTGGTAGACAAGAAGTTCAGTCGTGGATTTAACCACGTTCAGCTCAACGAGCTCACCCAGTTTCGCCATGGCCCACAGCAGGTTGGCGATATGCTGAGGAATAAACTGGTCTTTCTTTGCGTTCACTTGGGACAAAAGTGCGGTCACGGCTTCGTTGAGCTCTGGTGTCTGCTCCTGCCCGTTGATCACCAGTTTCGCCATGGCCCACAGCAGGTTGGCGATTTCCTGTGGTTTAAAGTTCGCTATTTGTGTGTTTACGTGGGGTAACAGCGCGGCCACAGCTTCGTTGAGCCCCGGTGTTCGCTCCTGCCCGTTGTCCACCAGTTTCGCCATGGCCCACAGCAGATTGGTGATACCCTGTGGTTTAAAGTTAGCTTTCTGTATGTTGACGTAGGACAACAGCGCGGTCACGGCCTCGTTGAGCTCTGATGTCTGATCCTGCCTGTTGTCCACCAGTTTCGCCATGGCCCACAGCAGGTTGGCGATATCCCGGGCATTGAATTGGTCTTTCTTTGCGTTCACGTGGGGCAACAGCGCGGCCACGGCCTCTTTGAGACCTGGTGTCTGCTCCTGCCCGTTGTCCACCAGTTTCGCCATGGCCCACAGCAGGTTGGCGATATCCCGGGCATTGAATTGGTCTTTCTTTGCGTTCACGTGGGGCAACAGC
>NZ_JBLYZG010000129.1:0-5043 GCF_049310245.1 Endozoicomonas sp. ALB115
CCCAGGGCATTGCCAACCTGCTGTGGGCCATGGCGAAACTGGTGGACAACGGACAGGAGCAGACACCAGAGCTCTACGAGGCCGTGGCCGCACTATTGCCCCCCGTGAACGCACAAAAAGCTGACTTTAAACCACAGGGTATCGTCAGCCTGCTGTGGGGCATGGCAAAACTGGTGGACAACGGGCATGAGCAGACACCAGAGCTCAACGAGGCCTTGGCCGCGCTGCTACCCCACGTGAACGCACAGAAAGACCAATTTATTCCTCAACACATCGCCAACCTGCTGTGGGCCATGGCGAAACTGGTGGACAGCGGGCTGGAGCAGACACCAGGGCTCAACGAGGCCGTGGCTGCCCTGTTGCCCCTTGTGAACGCACAGAAAAACCAACTTAATGCCCAGGGCATTGCCAACCTGCTGTGGGCCATGGCGAAACTGGTGGACAACGGGCAGGAGAAGATACCAGGGCTCATGGAGGCCGCGGCCGCGCTGTTGCCCCACGTGAACGCACAGAAAGCTAACTTTACACCACAGGCAATCACCAACCTGCTATGGGCCGTGGCGAAACTGGTGGACAACGCGCAGCAGCGGACACCAGTGCTCAACGAGGCTGTGGTCGCGCTATTGCCTCTCGTGAACGCACAAAAAGCTAACTTTAAACCACAGGAAATCGCTAACCTGCTTTGGAGCATGGCGAAACTGGGTGAACTCGTTGAGCTGAACGTGGTTACCTCTACGTTCGAATCGCTTGTCTATAGAATCAGTGAGAACCCTCAGTTATCTCATCATGATATATCGATGTCTCTCTGGGCCGTAATGGTATGCTGTGCCAGGTTGGCTCTAGACTCCAATGCCCATCGAAATAACGTGCTTGAAAAGCACATGGATGACCTGTTCACTCGCCTGGAAAATACATCGCCAGATAATGAAGAGGATCAATCCATCATGATCATGGCTGCAAGCTGGCTTGGCAGAGCCTGTCCGTTCGTTCGCCATTACCAGACAAACATTTCAAAAACCCAAGCCGACTTTCGCGATCAACTCCAATCATCTATTCCATCTCTGAAGATCGAAGAAGAAAAGAGTCTGAACTCATTACCTCCGGTTGACCTGCTTCTGCCAGATCACAACATAGTGATTGAAATTCAGGGACCGTCTCATTACGTGGGTGGTGATTTCAATACCAGAAAAGGCTCGACTCTGCTTAAAATCGAACTGCTGCAAAAAGCAGGATTTGAGGTCATTGAAATCCCGGCTAACCAGCTTTTGAAGAAAGATTTAATGAAGCTATATATTGATCAAATAAAGATCAGGGTAGGCATCCTGCCACAGGGTCATGACTCTGTTTCACTTAAAAGAGGGTGGGCAGTGCTGCATATGTAACTGCCGAAGAACATTTACAAGAGCAAACCAGCCCAGCAAGGAAAAAGAAAACAAACAGCCAGTAATCGCCTTCCTCCCACCATGACTCAAGTAAACTTTTCTGCAAAATGAACTTCTGAGCAGAACAGCAGTCTGCTTTTCATATTTTCATGAATTAATGAAAGATAATTATGGATAGAAGTTCTGCTGGTATCAGTGGTCAATACACAAGATCAGATAACGGTTACAACCAACCGAATGGCCATGCCCCTTCTTCAAGGCGTGGGAGATACAGATATGCCACGGTCAGACAGCGGAATAGTTACCCCCGCTCTACTCCGGGATGTAATGAATTTCACCGTTCTTCTGGCACACGCCCTTCTCAATATTTAATACACCGTTCAGTCAACTCTGCTCAAGATTTTAATGCCCTCATCAAACAGGAAATAATGGATGATCTGGTGAGTAAATCGAATCGTTTCGGTCATCGCTATGATGGGAGAAATCACGGGCACTATGCCAGTTCAATTAAAAAATACACGTTAGCTGTTCAAAGACCGTTAAATCGAACAGAACAAAGCCAGCTGATGCGGTTGCTGCAAAATTTTACCGCAACCCGGAGCTGGAATTGGCGAAGCCTGACGACAACACTGCACTCATTGACTTCAGCGGGTGTTTTTACCCTTCATAAACCCATGGATGAGCGAGTTAAACTTACTCAGACTATCTTATTGTCAACACTTCTTGATGCAATAATATTCAAGTGCAACCAAAAACCTCCAGCCAGGGATATTGATGCCCGGGGAATTGCCAACCTGCTGTGGGCCATGGCAAAACTGGTGGACAACGGGCAGGCACAGACACCAGAACTCAAAGAGGCCATGGCCGAGCTGTTGCCCCTCGTAAACGCACAGAAAGACCAATTTATTCCGCAGCATATCGCCAACCTGCTGTGGGCCATGGCGAAACTGGTGGACAAAGGCCAGGAGCAGACACCAGAGTTCAAAAAGACAGTCGCCTCGCTGTTGCCCCTGGTGAACGCACAGAAAAACCAATTTACTGCCCAGGGGATTGTCAACCTGCTGTGGGCCATGGCGAAACTGGTGGACAAAGGGCAGGAACGGACACCGGGACTCAAAGAGGCAGTGGCCGCGTTGTGGCCCCACGTGAACGCACAGAAAGCTCACTTTAACCCCCAGGAAATCGCCAACCTGCTGTGGGGCATGGCAAAACTGGTCGGCTGCGGGCAGCATACATCAGGGCTTACAGAGGCCTTGGCCGCGCTGTTGCCCCACGTGAACGTACAGAAAGCACACTTTAAACCCCAGGAAATCGCCAATCTGCTGTGGGCCATGGCAAAACTGGTCGACAGCGGGCAGGAACAGACACCAGAGTTCAAAGAGGCCGTGACCACGCTGTTGCCCCAAGTGAATGCCAAGAAAGCTCTCTTTAAACAACAGGAAATCACCAATCTGCTGTGGGCCATGGCGAAACTGGTGGACAACGGCCAGGAGCAAACACCACGGCTCAAAGAGGCCGTGGCCGCGCTATTGCACCGCGTGAACACACAGAAGGACCAATTTATTCCTCAGCATATCGCCAACCTGCTGTGGGCCATGGCGAAATTGGTGGACAACGGGCAGGAGCTGACACCCGGGCTCAACGAGGCCATGACCGTGCTGTTGCCCCAGGTGAACGTACAGAAAGACCAATTTACTGCTCAGGGAATTGCCAACCTGCTGTGGGCCATGGCAAAACTGGTGGACAACCGTCAGGAACGGACACCAGAGCTCAACGAGGCCGTGGCTGAGCTGCTGCCCTACGTGAACACACAGAAGGACCAATTTATTCCTCAGCATATCGCCAGCCTGCTGTGGGCCATGGCGAAACTGGTGGACAACGGGCAGGAGCAAACACCACGGCTCAAAGAGGCCTTGGCCGCGCTGTTGCCCCACGTGAACACACAGAAGGACCAATTAATTCCTCAGCATATCGCCAACCTGCTGTGGACCATGGCGAAACTGGTGGACAACGGTCAGAAACGGACATCAGAGCTCAATGAGGCCGTGGCCGCACTGTTGCCCCTCGTGAATTCAAAGAAAGACCAATTTATTCCTCAGAATATCGCCAACCTGCTGTGGGCCATGGCGAAACTGGTAGATAACGGGCAGGAGCCAACACCAGAGCTCAAAAGGGCTCTGGCCGTGCTGTTGCCCCACGTGAAGGCACAGAAAGCTAACTTTAACCCACAGGAAATCGCCAACCAGCTGTGGGCCATGGCGAAACTGGTGGACAACGGGCAGGAGCAGACACCAGAGTTCAACGAAGCCGTTGCTGCGCTGTTGACCTGCGTGACCGTACAAAAAGCTCACTTTAAACCACAGCATATCGCCAGCCTGCTGTGGGCCATGGCGAAACTGGTAGACAGCGGGCAGGAGCAGACACCAGGGCTCAACGAGGCTACGGCCGCGCTGTTGCCCCTTGTAAACGCACAGAAAGACCAGTTTAATGAACAAGGTATCGCCAACCTGCTTTGGACCATGGCGAAACTGGTGGACATCGGGCAGGAGTGGACACCAGAGTTCCAAGCGGCCATTGCCGCGCTGTTACCCCACGTGAACTCACAGAAAGCTAACTTTACACCTCAGGCAATCAGCAACCTTCTGTGGGCCATGGCGAAACTGGTGGACAACGGGCAGGAGTGGATACCAGAGTTTAAAGCGGCCATGGACGTGCTGTTACCCCAAGTGAACGCACAGAAAGCTAACTTTAAACCACAGGGTATCGCCAACCTGCTGTGGGCCATGGCGAAACTGGGTGAACTCGCTGAGCTGAATGTGGTTACCTCTACCTTCGAATCGCTTGTCTACCGAATCAGAGAAAGCCCTCAGCTCTCTAAGCAAGATATATCGATGTCTCTCTGGGGCGTAATGGTATGCTGTGCCAGGTTGTCTCTAGTCTCCAATGCCAATAACAATAACGTGCTTGAAAAGCACATGGATGACCTGTTGACTCGCCTGGAAATTACCTCGCCAGATCCAGATAATGAAGATGATCGATCCATCATGATCATGGCCGCCAGTTGGCTTGGTAGAGCCTCTTCGGTCGTCCCCCATTACCAGGCAACCATTTCAAAAACCCAGGCCGACTTCCGCGATCAACTCCAATCATCTATTCCATATCTGAAGATTGAAGAAGAAAAGAGTCTGAACTCATTACCTCCGGTTGACCTGCTGCTGCCAGATCACAACATGGTGATTGAAGTTCAGGGTCCCTCTCATTACGTAGGTGGTGATTTCAACACCAGGAATGGTTCGACTCTGCTGAAAATCGCACTGTTGCAAAAAGCAGGATTTGAGGTCATTGAAATCCCGACTAACCAGCTTTTGAACAACGATTTAATGAAACCCTATATTAATCAAATAAAGACCAGGACAGGCATCCCGCCACAGGGTCATGGCTCTGTATCACTTAAAAGAGGGTGGACAGATGCCGCATACGTGACTGGTGAAGAACATTTAGCAGAGCAAAGCAACCCGGCAAAGAGGAAGAAAGCAGGCAGCCAATAATCGCCTTCCTCCCATCATGACTCAAGTAAACTTTGCCGCACAATGAACTTCCGGGCAGAACAGCAGTCTGTATTTTTATATTTTCATGAATTAATGAAATATAATTATGGATA
>NZ_JBLYZG010000130.1:0-5016 GCF_049310245.1 Endozoicomonas sp. ALB115
CACGATCAGCCAGAATCCATGTTCACGCCTGGCCAGAATTCGTGTTCACGCTTTGCCAGAATGAGCGTTCACGATTAGCCAGAATATGCACTCCATACATCTGCTCTTTCATGTACTCATTTACATTCATCATATGTTGGTTGTATTGTGGAATCTTAGAACGCTCACCAGTTTTATAGATGCGCTTCAACTGCCTTCTGAGAGCACGAGTACGTTCTTTTGAAGCATAGGTAGTAATTGAACCATATTCCTTTTGGATAGCACAATTATCTTCCATTGATATATCAATCTTGACCTTAGCCAAATGAGCTTTTCCTTCATTCTCAAACAATTGTCCAAACATATAGGAAAATGTATCTTCATCAACCCTTTCAGTATCAAGTTGCCTCCAATATTCCCATTCACCCTTCTTATTCATGAATGGTACTTGTTTAACAGGGAATTCATCATTATGAATTTCGTTTGGTTTAATCATATCCATTGTGGCCTCCTGTTCAGTCATAGTTTTCTTTTCCTTTTCAAAAACTCACTCAAAAGTCCCATCCATATACCGCATCACATTAAGAAAAGAGGAACATGGCAATCGAATGAGCTTTTGAAAGAGTGTGATTAATAAATTGCTGTGGGATCAGCATGAGAGCCAGTTTCAAGACAGTAGCTCAGGTCTTAGTCCTTGCAGTGCAAGGACTTCAGGATTCCTTGAATCTGTAGAACTTTATAGAATCAAGAAAAGGACTCTCTTTTGTCTTCCCTCGAAAAAGATATGCTGTTCTTCTGTGAATTGGTCTGGGGTCATCCAATGCATAGCCAACGAACTCTGACCTCCAGTCCTTTATGATCTCTGCATGTGGGCGATTCTTGAGAACAGTGAAGCCAATATCAGCATCTTTCCAATCAACTTATTCGAAGTGTTCGAGCATAGTCTTAGCATCAGCTAATGAGGATTCATCGTCGTAAGAAATATTGTAAGTGGGCAGATTGAATTTCTGCCTCACCCACTGGACGCAATTGTACTGCCTCCCGAATGTCCCCAGAGCGGTGATTATCCGAAAGTTGTTCATCAATGAATACTCGTTCTGAAATAGTCTTGAAAATTATCATTCAAACAACGTTGTTCTATTGTGCTTCTCGAACATTTATTGGAATTAGCAGCTTCCCAAGAAGATGTAAAAACACCGTTTGGGGTGTGATATACATACTTCCGTCTCGATCTACTCAACTTCTTTCTTGACTCATCAGACCATTTCTTACCCCAATTAGGAGCTAGTTCACCAGTCCGCCCAAGCATGTAATTGTTTTCTGACTGCTTCTTTTTGGCTTCTTCAGTATGCTTTCTACCAAAGAACGGATTATTACATCCTGACGAATCCTTCATTCCAGAGCTAATGTTGTTTCGGGTGTCAGCCGATGTTGTTTTACCACCAACAGTTATATTCCAGCCAATATTAGATTCCGGTCTAAGTTTGAATTCTAGTTCAGACATCTCGCTTTCAGTTCCTGAATCAACAACTGAGAAAGATAAATCACCCTTGTCCTTAAACCGACCTCTATGTTCTTGGAATCTCCTGTTAAGATTAGTCGTCACGCCAATATACCCTTCTGATAGGATATTTGTGTGTTCTGGATTGCAGACGTGATAAACGTAATATGTCTCCATGTTGTTTTACTCCTATGTTGTGGGAGCTTACAGCTCCCACTCATTAATTCCTTAATATTCCGCCTGGCTTCAGTTGAAACTTCATTTGTTGCTGAGCAATCTCTTTAGCAATCATCTTGGTTTGCCTTATTGACAAATCATCAAGACCAGCCATTGCAGCTTGATCAACATTACCCTGTACTGTGATTCCGGCATTAATCACAGGAGATACTGTTCCGCCAGATATTCCACGACCTGCATTCATAGCGTCGATATTATTTCGACCAAGGCTTTCGGCAGCACTAGCTGTCAATACTGCTTCACCACGAGAAAGCATAGTAGGAACAGAATCAGATTTTGATGTTCCTCCACCAGTGACCATTGAAGTTCCGCCAGCATAATTCTTGAAAGAACCATCACCAACATTACTCCAACCGTCCTTGGCAGAGGCAATCATCGCTACATTTGCCAAACCGAGACCAGTGATAGCACCAGCAGCTACTGGACCTGCTATTGGACCGAGTTCGGCAAGGGCTTTAGTGGCGGCAAGGTAAGTTGCGATGGTGGCTTGGGTGATTGCCATCACTTTATATGCACCAGAGTCCTTATCAAGATTCTGAGCAAACGCTCCAGCAATACCACTAACAGCTCCAAGTACTTGTTCTTGAGAACCAACAAACTGATCGTTCTTATCAAACAGTTTTTGGTACTGCTCAATCGCAACGGAAATACCATCAGCTAGACTGCTTCCGTACCCTTGACTCAGCTGACCGAGAATATCAATCTGTTGGAACATAAGCTCGTTCTGTTCTTTCAAGCGATCAAGCTCAGCTTGCTTTGCTTCAGCTTGGTCTGCTTCGATCTCTTTAATCTGATTCTTTATACCAATCAATTCCAACTGCTTATCGATTTCTGTTTGAAGAGCAGTGTTGTATTCATTTGTAGTTTCATAAGCATCACGATTAAGAGTGTTTTCGGCTTGTTTTGTAGCGAGAAACAAATTTAGAGCTTCGTTTCCAGACTGAAGGGCTATCACATAATCCTTCTGGTATTGCACCTCATCAGAAACAGTCTGGATAGACTTTTGATTCTCTTCACGAATCTTTTTCTTCAGTTTAGATTTACGTTCTTCTTCTTCCCGTTCTTCTTTAATCTTTTCAATACGACGCTTAACATTTGCTTCCAGACTGGCAGTTACATCACCATCAAGAGCTATTATGTCTTTTGTGAGCTTGTCATAGAAATCTTGATATTCCTTAATGCTAAGTTGTCCATTGCTAAGCATTTCATCAAGAGCTGCCATATAAGCTCCAAATTTGTCTTGCGTTCCTAAAGTATCAGACAAATCAAATGAAAACGTAAAATCATCGGCAATTGATGTCGGCTCACCACCTCCGGCTTCTTTCTGCCCTTGGAGTCTCTGTTTGAAATACAGGCTCCATTTACCTTGAAGGAGATTAATAGCTGCTTCAGTATCTTCTACTTGTTCCTTTAGTTGAGCTTTACGAATTTTATTGTATTCTGAGAGGATAGTTCTATCTGCAAATCCAGCTAACTCTTCTTTTGCAGCAGCATACGCCTTTCCACTATTACCAATTTCTGTTTGGAGTCTAAAAATTTCATCACTCAGAGCCTTCATACTTTGTTCAGGCGTTTTATCTGACAATGTATCAAGAAACCCTCTTGCGTATTTAACAGAATCAGGAGTCAAGAAGTCAGTAACTGATTCCAATGAACTTGCTAGAGAGTTTACAGTATTAATCAATGCTTGAGATTCGCCAATTGTACGCATTAATTCATGCCAGTTCTCACCGACTGTATCAATAGCACCAGCGAAACCGTTAGCAGCTTTTACACCTTGACCGCCAACTTGAGCATTAACCTTCTCAAGAACCAGCTCTTGCGCTTCGAACAATTGATTAGACTCAACAAGAGCCTTAATCATATCCTGTTCTGCTTTGGTGAATGTCACACCACTACGTCTTAGAGCGTTAACACCACGTATAGGGTCTTCAAGAGCTTTCGCTAGTTGGTTGGTAGACTGAACTAATCCTCCACCAAACACTGTTGCCATATCCTGAGCAAGTTTGATGGTCTCTTTGAAATGATCTCCAGTTATAGAGAAATAACTTTGGAGAACTACCATAGCTTCATTCACTTCTTCAGTAGAAGTTAGAGTATCTCTACCCATAGCCAGAGCAAATTGCCGGAGTTCCTCACGAGTAAACCCTATAGAAGCTCCAAGCTTATCCACTACATACTCAAGTTGAGCATTTTGTTGTGATGCTTGTGTGGTGACATCTAGCCAGTAACCAACGGCATTAGTCAGTGAATCAACAGCTGTTGTAATACCGATAGCACCGAGTGCCATTGCTGAAAGAGATTTAGTGAAATCAACAGCCGTGCTTCTACCAGAAGAAATTGCATCATTCAATGCAGAGTTAGCATTAGTCGTTTCACGAGTAGCTTGTGTTGTTCTTTGGGTGGCTTGAGTGGTTGTTGTTTGCGTTCTGGCGACACGAGTGTATGCATCATTCAAAGACCTTGCTTCACGAACAGTATTTTTAGTTTCGGTTCTAAGGTCTTTTAAAGACTTTTCAGCCTTTGTTACATCTGAGTAATCTACCAAATACTTCAATAGAGCATTTGCCATTAATTACCTCCGTTTTTGGATTGATTAATTCTCCACTCCATATATTTAGAATGGGTAATATTTTGGTGGTAACAGTAATGGTCAATTGCATCTAGAATCAGCTTTACATCCCCAGCAAGAAGACTAAATCCGTGGGAATCAGCAATAATTGTTACTTCTGATGGTGGAATTGGGCAAGCATAGCCGTCATTACTGTAAGTGGATTTTGAAAGTTTTAAACAATCAACGATGATGGGGATGTATGGGATTATATTTGGAGTTGCCACAGGCTCATCGGGAACTGTGATAACCTTCTTCCACCTCATTTTTTCGGCTTGAGCCTTCTTGGTGAGTGCGAGTTGTCTAGCAGAAGTTCCTTGATCTCCTTTTTCGGAACAAAGAACCATCGCTTCAAAATAATCCCTTAATTCTTTCCCACTGTAGGTAGAAAGTCTTCAAGCTTTTGCATTTCTTCAGAAAGCTGAGTGTGAATAAACTTTGTTTCTTGGTCTTGAAGCATCTTTTCTAGTGCTTCAGGAGTATAATGTTCTTCCATGATGTCACGATTCCAGTCAACAACCAGTTTTGAAATTAATTTGGCATCAATATCAAATAGTGATTGGTTGCATTCAGAAATCTTTTCTTCATCGCTTTCATCAGCTATGTTGCGTTTAAGGGTTGAAGTGAAGAAATTCTAAAATTTTGTTGCCCAGTCGATCAGATGTTAGAGCATTGATGCCAGTTAAAG
>NZ_JBLYZG010000131.1:0-5000 GCF_049310245.1 Endozoicomonas sp. ALB115
CCGGACTCTGATAGATCGTGCCAAGCACCCTTCGACTCCGCTCAGGGTGAACGGAGATCGTACACGTCAAACTCATTGAAACCATGTACTACGTTCGTCCTGAGCCTGTCGAAGGACGTGAACTCCGGCCTCATGTATTGTGCCAATCACCCTTCGATGCTTCGACAAGTTCAGCACTCAGGATGAACGGAGATCGAGCCCAAAATGTGGAAATTATTTCGGGACAATTCCTAAGCAGTTGGCCGAGAATAGACTGCCCTGCTGATCAGGGATGCTTCTTTTTTGGGCGGTTGACGGGCTGGTTTTCGATGGTGCAAAAAAAGAAATTGGCTAATGGATAAACGATGGTGTGACTTTTTAAACCCTAAAATAAAAAAAATAACTCGAAAATTTTACGTCACTGCATAGACGAATAGGAATACATAATTACATCTGAATAAACGGCCATCAATAAGGTAGAAGGATTAAAACGCTAATTTTTCGCTAATTTTAATTAGTTTTACCACCATTCAAGTATAAAGATAACACGACACTTTTAACGTAGGCATCGCGTCCACTAAAAAAAAATATAACCCGGGAACTTTTACGTCACTGCATAAACGAACAAGGGAGTGCGCCGTCATTTTTTGTGCGCTTTCTAATGTACTGTTATGCACTACTACATCATTTCAAGGAGATTGACGTGTACCAACTCCGTTCATCCTGAGCGGAGTCGAAGTGTGTTGGCACGATCTATCATGGCCCGGAGTTTGCGCCCTTCGATGCTTCGACAAGCTCAGCACTCAGGACGAACGGAGTGCAGAGGCTTGTGATAACGACAACCCGTCAAACTCATTGAAACCATGTACTACAACAGTAGGAGTCCTGTTTATGATTCAGCAACCCATTCAGCAATCCAATCAGCGATCCACTATTCAGCAACCATTATGTGACACGTCTTCCCAATGTTCAGGGAATGGCGTCGAACACTCCTGGCTCGGCCATGGCGTTGCTGTTTCTAAAGCATTTGTGAAATCATTGATTCCAATGGAAGACCCTTGCCTCAGTTTCAATTCCCGCAAAGCAGTGAAAGATCTTCTGCGACTGGCCACAGCAACTATCCTGCCGTCAAGTTCCATCCTTTTCATGGTGAAAGATATGGCCAATGCCTGGTCCGGAAGCGGTTTGCCCGGGCCGGATGCAAAACCGGAATTACCACAGACCTCAAAAGAAACCCGGGAAGAGGCTCAGGAAAAAGAAACCGGCTCGAAAAACGTACCCCTTCAACAGCCATCCACGGCCCGCTATCAAGGGAGTCAGGGAACCAAAGGGCTACTTGCCCTTGGCACGCTGGCCAGCTCTTTTCCGTATGCGAATTCGAAACAGATTAATAATGCAGAAGACCTGGGCAAGATTGGTCGAGATCCCGAATTTCCACCAAACGGCAAATATCAACAGACAGCGAATATTGTTGTCAATAAAGACCATAAACCCATTGGCACATTCACCGGGGAGTACGATGGGCAGTGCCATACCATCAGCGGCCTGTCTGACTGTTTTGTTGACACTCTGCAAGGCAACATCAGTGACCTTCAGTTTACTCGTGCCAATATAAAAAATTCCGCGAAGCCGACCGGGTTAGCAGCCTGTGTTGTTGATGATACTGGCACAGTCAGTAATATCCGGGCGAAAGATGTTCATATTGTCAACTCGGGTGACTATGCAGACGCCGGCATCGGGGGGGGGCGGGTTTACGGAACGGTTGACAAAACCATGGCTGTGAACAGCACGGTCAAAACCAAGGGTGAATCAGCATACGCCGGCATCGGGGGGGGGAGGGTTTACGGAACGGTTGACAAAACCACGGCGGTGAACAGCACGGTCGAAACCGTGGGTTGGCGTGCAAACGCCGGCATCGGGGGGGGGAGGGTTTTCGGTGTCGGAACGGTTGCCAACACCGCGGCGGTAAACAGCAATGTCACAACCTCGGGTTATGGTTCATACGCCGGCATCGGGGGGGGGGCGGTTTTAGATGGAGGAACGGTTGCCAACACCACGGCGGTGAACAGCCATGTCAAAACCACGGATAGTAATGCATACGCCGGCATCGGGGTGGGGGTGGTTTACCCTGGAGGAACGGTTGCCAACATCACGGCGGTGAACAGCCATGTCACAACCACGGGTAGTAATGAATACGCCGGCATCGAGGGTGGCTGGGTTATGGAAGAAATGGATACCAACACCAAGGCGGTGAACAGCTATGTCAATGGCAATAAAGAGAATTTTGGATCTATCTCCAATGATCAGCTTCTTTGCCAAAAAGCAGACCTACGTGTGTTAACAGCCAATTGCTCTCCGAAAACTGAATTTCTGGATGCGCTGGATTTTTCGAACAGTAATGCTTGCCCGGTAAATGCCGCTACAGTGTCAACTGCCGCTCAAGAGTCAACAGCTGGGACGGCGGCCGCCACAGTGTCAACAGGCGTTATAGCATCAACAGCCACTACAGCGTCAACAGCCGCTAAAGAGTCAACACCCACTACAGCATCAACAGCCGTTTCAGCATCAACAGCCGCTACGGTTGCAGCTACAGTGTCAACTGCCGCTAAAGAGTCAACAGCTGCGGTGGCGGCCGCCACAGTGTCAACAGACGCTACAGCATCAACACCCACTACAGCGTCAACAGCTGCGGCAGCAGCCGCCACAGCGTCAACAGCCGCTACAGCATCAACACCCATAAAGATTAATGATACAGAAACCCTGGGCAAGATTGGCCGACATCCCGCCTATCCACTGAACGGTACCTATCAACAGACGGCGGATATTGATGCCTCTCAATTCCATCAATCCATTGGTGATGAATGGGATCACTTCACCGGGCAGTACGATGGGAAGGATCATACCATCAGCGGCCTGTCTGGCTGTTTTGTTGACACTCTGGAAGGCAGCATCAGTAACCTTCGCTTTACCGGTGCCCGTATAAATTCCTATGAGCCGGCAGGTGTGGTGGCTTGTACTGTGAATGGCCAAGTCCGTAATATCCGGGCCGAAGATGTTCAAATTGCCACCTTGAGTAATTATGCAGACGCCGGCATCGGGGGGGGGATCGTTGGCGCTGGAGGAACGGTTGCCAACACCACGGCGGTGAACAGCAAAGTCCAATCCTTTGGTGGCAGTTCATACGCCGGCATCGGGGGTGGGTGGGTTAAAGATGGAGCAATGGTTGCCAACACCACGGCGGTGAACAGCACGGTCAAAACCAGGGGTTATGCTGCACACGCCGGCATCGGGGGAGGGGTGGTTAACGATGGAGCAACGGTTGCCAACACCACGGTAGTTAACAGCAGGGTCAAAACCTCGCATCACTATGCAAACGCTGGCATCGGGGGTGGGTGGGTTGGCACTGGAGGATCGGTTGCCAACACCACGGCGGTGGACAGCACGGTCGAAACCAAGCATAAACTTGCCTACGCCGGCATCGGAGGGGGGGTGGTTTTAGATGGAGGAACGGTTACCAACACCACGGCGATGGACAGCACGGTCAAAACCAGGGGTATAAATTCACACGCCGGCATCGGGGGTGGGTGGGTTGGCGCCGGGAAAAAGCTTGCCAGATCCTCGGGTGTCAATACTAACGACGACATCAGGAGGTGGGCTGGCGTTGGAGGAACGGTTACCGACACCACAGCGTTGAACAGCAGGGTCGAAACCTCGCGTATGAATGCACACGCCGGCATCGGGGGCGGGGTGGTTAACCATGGAGCAACGGTTGCCAACACCAAGGCGGTGAACAGCACGGTCGTAACCTCGGAAGACCATGCCAAAGCTGCCATTGGGGGGGGAGTGGTTTACGATGGAGGAACGGTTGCCAACACCACGGCGATGAACAGCACGGTGGAAACCTCGGGTAAACTTGCATACGTCGGCATCGGGGGGGGAGTGGTTTTAGATGGAGGAACGGTTGCCAACACCACGGCGGTGGACAGCACGGTCAAAACCTCGGGTAAATTTGCACACGCCGGCATCGGGGGGGGAGTGGTTTACGATGGAGGAACGGTTGCCAACACCACTGCGGTGGACAGCACGGTCGAAACCTCGGGTAACTATGCACACGCCGGCATCGGGGCGGGAGTGGTTTACGATGGAGGAACGGTTGCCAACACCACGGTGGTGAACAGCAGGTTCGAAAGCAAGGGTTGGGATGCACCCCACCGCGTCGGGCGGAGGAGTGTTGGTGATGGAGGAGGGGTTGCCGACACACCTGCGTTGGACGGTAGGGTTGCCGACACCCCGGCGTTGGACGGCAGCAATGCCGCTACAGCAACAACAGCCGCTACGATGGGAATTACCTCAGCTTCCCTTCTGGCAGCGGGTGGATTGGGGATTGCCGGCTATTCAACCTATCAATGGATTACCGGTTACCAGGAGGGGTTGCGTGGTCAGGAGCTGGCGATGAAACCACTGACACGTGGTAAAGAACTGGCAAGCGCTGCGGTCAACTCGGTATCCCAGGGTATTCAGGGAATCCGGGAACGAATGAACAGGCAGAGTGTTCCTACGCAGGAACCAACCCCTGAATGAGTTCGGTACAGAGTGACTGAGCTGGACAAACGTTTTAATCAACTATCACAACCGGAACAATCCCGACTGTTACCCTTCACCAAAACCACCGAAGCGCCTGATACCAGAGGCGCTTTTTTAATGTTCACCGATGGACTTTAGCCTGAAAAGCAGGGAGCAATTTTAAGGGATGCCCGCAGGCATTTATAACTTTTGCCGTGAAAAATATTTTCACGCGCCATGGGCATTTGTGGTGACCTTTGAAAGCCAGGCTCTGATTGCACCACCGTTCGATCCATAGAGCTGAATACACCATGCTAAGTAGTTGGCCGAGAATAGACTGCCCTGCTGATCAGGAATGCTTCTTTTTTGGCCTCGTCAGTAAAATCTGTGGGTCATTTCCGGTTCAGGTAACTTGCCAAGCGCATGATATAACGCGATTTCCGCACATCTGTAGGTCC
>NZ_JBLYZG010000132.1:0-4989 GCF_049310245.1 Endozoicomonas sp. ALB115
TAAATCCAGAGATAGGGCTCAGGTGCCAGTAGTGACTCCAGATGCCCTGCCAGGGTCGGGGTATGTTCCAGCCCGGACAGCACCACCGGTTGACCCTTAAGGAGTTGTGTCAATAACGGGGTTGCTCTCAGCTGGAAACTCAACTTGCCTGACATTTTCAGCTTGCTGGTAAACCAGAGCTCCTCCCATTGCTGACCGGTGGCCAGTCGATAACAGCTGGATTGTGCAACAACATTGGCAGCGATATTGGCAACACTGCCGGTATAGAGCCTGACAACGCTGTCACCGGAGGGTTCTGGCAAAGTGCCTGTCACCAATCCGGGGGCGACGGGCAGAGATTCCGTCCGATGTTTCAGGATCAGCCATTGTTCATCGGTCAGCTCACCGCTGACCAGCAGCTGGTCAAATTCGCTGGCCATCTTATGAAAGGTATCGATCTTTTGCAGGGTATTTTCCTGTGCGGACAGATCACTGAAGACCGCGTCGAAATTATGGGTATTGATAACCCCGCAGGTTTTACCGGGTAACACCGGTGTGTTGTTGACGGCTTGTTTGAATGCCGTGATATTCTCGGTCGGGGTGTGATATTGCTGCAAGACCAGCGACGCTGGCAGCTCCACCCGTTCACCATTGGCGATGAAGTAGCCTTGCTCAAGAATGTCCGACAAATGTTGCCAGAATGGGCTTTTGGCATCCGGCGGATCCACCAGGCAGATGGTCACAGGGTCAGGCTGGCTGCTGATCACTCCATTGCGAAAATACTGTTCTCCATGACTGTTGATGGCCAGGTTGCCAAACAGGCTGGCAAAGACATCCTGACCCGCACAGTGAATCAGCAAACTCCCCGGCTCTGGCGGCTCCGTGCGATGGCTTACCGACCGGGATGGCACAACGGCCCGGGGGTTAGAGGCTCGGACGGTTTCAAAATCGGTTCTCCTCAAGGCAAATACCCGACGCCAGAAATCCGGTCCGGGAGCGTCAGGCTTGTATATTAAATCGTCCTTAACCAGAACAATCCGGCTGACTGCCTTGCTGATGGGGGGGCCATCCAGCCGGGGTGGATTCTCCAACAGCTCATTCAATGAGGCCAGCTGTCTGGGCCTGAGATTGTCACAATCGAAAACCAGGGTGATGGGCACTGACTGATAGATAAGCCCGGGACTCTCGATTTTTTGTCCGGGAGCGGGATAATAGTGCAGCCTTCTTAACGGGTGATGATCCAGGTCGTTCGGATGCCGGATAATAAAAAAAAACCCGGTGCCTGTCGTTTCCCGAAAGAGACGGATCAACTCCTCCTTCCTTTCACTCCCACGAAAGGAATCGCAAAAATGAAATTCAGCACCAATCGGTGATACCGATTGCTTCAGGTGGCTGATGCAATCTGTGATGGTCGTGACGTTACGGATTGGGCTGGAATGCGCACTATCTGCCGATGCCTGTTGGACGAAATATGACTGCTCATTTTTGACGGACAAAACCCCGGTTTCTGGCGTTTTTTTAGGGATTTTACTGGACTGTGAAGGATCGCCTGTAGAACTTGCCAACCTTTTTTGAGCGGTTACAACAGAATGATCACTTGGCTGAATAGGAAGCATGAAAATAGTACTTTTCTGATAGTAATTGCGGTCGGTCAGTCAAGTTAGATGATGTAAACCGGCAAAAGTTCCTCCCTGCAATGCCGCGGCTGATCATAGGAGTACCCTGATACGCTAGTACATAGTTTCAATGAGTTTGACGTGTACGATCTCCGTTCACCCTGAGCGGAGTCGAAGGGTGCTTGGCACGATCTATCAGAGTCCGGAGTTTCCGCCTTTAGGCCCTATGGGTCCTTCGACAGCCTCAGGGCGAACGGAGTGCGGAGGCACGACAACCCGTCAAACTCATTGAAACCATGTACTAGCTAATTCCCGCTTAAAATAGTTGCATCATGTTCATTGAGCAGGCGTTTTATGGTTCCCAGCGACTCCCGGCAATCCAGGGCAATACCCGGAGAAAAAATCCCACTGCCGATCAGGTTGAAGTTTTGCCCTGCCGGACTTTCAAAGATGATTCCCCGGTTTTCACGGAAGTTGCCAACGATCAAGACCCGGAATCTTTGCAGGTCGTTACATATCACCGGGGTATATATTTCAGCAGAGCGTTTATCGCCGATCAGGCGATTTAACTGCCGGTTAATTTCTGCATCATCGATGTGATCCTCTAAAATTTTGTTGGTCTGGGGCTCAGGGAGTTCCTCAAGAAAGGCGGCACCGGTCAGTTTATTGGTGCTTTGCCGGAGGGTCTCCCACGCCCTGTCGATCAAAAACTGGGCGGCCAATATCAGGGTATTGGTTTCCTGGTAGGAGGTTGATTTTTCCGGGAAACAGGGCTCACCACGGATCAGTCGGGCAATATCCGGTTTGCCCCGGGAGGCATGACTCCAATAAACCTCGGTAGCCGCCACCTGTGGCAATTGTTCCCAGGGGGGCAGCAGCGAAAAATTGCGAACCCCCAGACTGTTGCAGACATTTTTCAGATAAATTTTATTGATGGACTCAACCCGAAACAGGCGCTGGCTTATTCGTTGAGCCATGCCATTATGATCAAAATTGAACCGGATAATGGTCTGCAGGCTTTGCACAGGCAGGACGGGAAAATCATTCGGGCTTTGCAAATACAGTTGCCAGGCAAACTCCGACCACTGACAGAAAAGATGCTTTTTGGGAGACTGATAGTCGATTGACCAGATGAGCATACAGTGGCTCCAGTCGATAATGGCTTTTTTTTCCGGTGGAGCCAGGGTGGAAAAATGGTCAATGGCATGTCGGGCCGCCTGTAAATATTGTGTCGGCACCCAATGGTAGGCAATCAGGAATGCATCGATATTACCTTCGCAATCTGGCGATATTGGGTAAGTTCGATCTGATAATAACCCCCTGTTCATGGGGATGGGGCGGAAATTTTTCCGGAACGTTTCCAGAAAGGTGTCCTGGATAGGTTTTATCACCTCTTGGGGTAATTCAGATCTAACACACTGCCATTGCTGGAGCAGAGAAGTGGCCAGTGACAATATCCTGTTCCAGCCATCAGCGGCTCCGTCCTGTCCGCAAGATGAATTGACTGGCTGCACTGGGGCTGACTGGTAAAGATTGTGCCATGTCGGCTCTGATGAGTAACTGATACTGGAGCTGCCAGCGCCCCATAAATCACAAAGTCGCCACCCATTGCGGGATCTGACCTCAACGAAAGCATGTGATTTCGATTTTACTATTCGGGCTTCAATACCCCAGTAAAGACAGAGTAATTGAAACAGAAACGCACGGTGGCGGCAGGTTCCCTGTTGTTCCTGCAACAATTGCTTGACCAGACTGATGCCGGTTTCGTCAAAAGTACGATCGTAAGAAAAAGCTCTGAACCAATCGACCAGCGCCAGCAGCCGTCCAGCCAGATTGCTTATCAGCCCAATTTCCCGCAACTTCCGGTATCCCGGAAAGTGAACAGGATCCCCGCTGAAAACCTCCTGATCCAGATGTACTTTGATCAGGGGAGGGCATCGCCAGGGCTGAGTGTTGATGGGATCATCAGCCGTTAACGGCTGAAAGTAAGTCCGGTCGGGTTTAATAATAAAATCCACCGTCTCCGGTTCCGTGAGTTCGGAACGCAGAAAGTATTGGCCTGTGTGGCTATCCTGTGCCAGCCTGGTCTGTTGCGGAATGGATCTCAGACCGGTCAACCGGTCGTTGGGAGTCAGCGATGGCAATGGTTGCCAATTGCGGCCCGGTTCCAGTGTCATGCGTCCTGGGGTTTCATCGGTTTTCAGATCGGTACGCCCGGTTAACAGGGGCAAAAGATTACTCTGATCCACGAGGTGTCTTGGCAACAGGCCGATAACTAAATTCTGATCAGTGGTCACATCGGCTGTGAGCAGTTTTAGTCGATACAGCTTGGCATGCCATTTAACGGGAAAAAACCGGGTAACCTGAAATTTTCTGGACGCACCCGGGGGCCTGCCCAGACTGAAAGCCTTCGGTGATTTTTTGGCCGAACCTCTGGAAGATCCCTTTTCTGATGACTGTACAAGAATATAGGGCCACTTAAATTCCCATGAACTTTTTTCCAGATAGGGTTCCCACTCCCAGCTCAGAACACCAGGCCACCAAACCATGGGGATTCTGCCCAATCGCTCGGCCGCCAGCAGCAGCTGCGGCAACGTCAGTTCAAGGGGAATGCGTTGCTGTCGGAAATCATCGTTAAGGGCACTGGCGCAATCGGTCAGCCACCGACTCAGATCCTCAGATATCCCCATGGCTTGCAGCCTGAGCCGATAGTCATCCCGGGTATCATGGTGGATATGAACGCCGGTAAATCGACTGGTCAATGACGGCGGGAATGCCGTCCGTCCGGGATAGGTGGGCGGATTAACGGTACCAATCAATTTGAACCCATCCTTGTGAGGCAGCGACAGGCGGTCATTGAGAAACTCTTCCAATGGCCCGGAAGGAATGATATTGAGTTCACTGACCACCAGCACCTCACCCAGACGCCAGGCCCGGTTAAAAGCCTCCACAAACTGGTTAAACTGGTCCGGTGCCCCATTGAGATGCTGAAAGCCTTTACCGGTTTGCTGTTGCCAGGTGGTCAGAGTCAGCAGTAACAGGGCATCCTTACCCCACCCGGCAGTCCCTTCCACCACCATGGCAACTCTTCCCGGTTCCCTGAGTTGCAGAAATTGCCAGCAGGTTTTTATGTACTCTCTGGTGGCCGGAGTATCGATGACCAGTGGCGTCGATTGCTGTTTGTTCACCTGTGCCAACTGTCCGAAAAACTGTGTGAAGGCCCGCTGGTGCTGCTCCAGTAATGAACGGTCCACCTTACCGGAACTGTGCCGGTAATCCCTGAGCGCTTGCCATTCGGGGCGCTGGTCCCGATCGATCCGCCCACCCAGACTTTGCCCGCACGCTTCGTCAGCCAGTGCCAACACCTGGGCCTGGCTGGTGGGACAGGGTGCAT
>NZ_JBLYZG010000133.1:0-4926 GCF_049310245.1 Endozoicomonas sp. ALB115
CTCCTGCCCGTGGTCCACCAGTTTCGCGATGGCCCACAGCAGGTTGGCGATTTCCTGTGGTTTAAAGTTGGTTTTCTGTGCGTTCACGAGGGGCAACAGCGCGGCCAGGGCCTCATTGAGCTCTGGTGTCTGCTCCTGCCCGTGGTCCACCAGTTTCGCGATGGCCCACAGCAGGTTGGCGATTTCCTGTGGTTTAAAGTTGGTTTTCTGTGCGTTCACGAGGAGCAACAGTGCGGCCACGGTCTGTTTGAAGCCTGGTGTCTGCTCCTGCCCGTTGTCCACCAGTTTCGCTATGGCCCACAGCAAATTGGCGATACCCTGTGGTTTAAAGTTAGCTTTCTGAGCGTTTACGTTGGGCAACAGCGCGGCCAGGGTCTGTTTGAACCTTGGTGTCAGCTCCTGCCCGTTGTCCACCAGTTTCGCTATGGCCCACAGCAAATTGGCGACACCCTGTGGTTTAAAGTTAGCTTTCTGAGCGTTTACGTGGGGCAATAGCGCGGCCACGGTCTCTTTGAGTTCAGGTGTTTGCTCCTGCCCGTTGTCCACCAGTTTCGCCATGGCCCACAGCAGGTTGGCAATAGCCAAGGCATTAAATTGGTCTTTCTGTGCGTCCACATGAAGCAACAGCGCGGCCACAGCTTCGTTGAACTCTGGTGTCCGCTCTTGCCCGCTGCCTACCAGTTTCGCCATGGCCCACAGCAGGCTGCTGATATGCTGAGTAATAAATTGGTCTTTCAGCGCGTTCACGTGGGGCAACAGAGCGGCCACGGCCTCTTTGAGCCCTGGTGTACGGTGCTGCCTGTTGTCCACCAGTTTCGCCATGGCCCACAGCAGGTTGGCGATTCCCTGGGCACCAAATTGGTCTTTCTGTGCGTTCACGTGAGGCAATAGCACGGCCAAGGCCTCTTTGAACCCTGATGTCGGCTCCTGTCCGTTGTCCAGCAGTTTCGCCATGGCCCACAGCAGGTTGACAATACCCTGTGGTGTAAAGTTAGCTTTCTGTGCGTTTACGTGGGGCAGCAGCGCGGCCACGGCCTCTTTGAGTTCTGGTGTCTGTTCCTGCCCGTTGTCCACCAGTTTCGCCATGGCCCACAGCAGGTTGACGATTTTCTGTGGGTTAAAGTTAGCTTTCTGTACGTTCACGCAGGGCAACAGCGCGGCCACGGCCTCTTTTAGCCCTGCCGTGAGCTCCTGCCAGTTGCCTGCCAGTTTCGCCATGGCCCACAGCAGGTTGGTGATTTCCTGTGGTTTAAAGTGAGCTTTCTGTACGTTCACGCAGGGCAACAGCGCGGCCAGGGTCTGTTTGAACCTTGGTGTCGGCTCCTGCCCGTTGTCCACCAGTTTCGCCATGGCCCATAGCAGGTTGGCGATATGCTGAGGAGTAAATTGGTCTTTCTGGACGTTCACGTGGGGTAACAGCGCCGCCACGGTCTCTTTGATCTCTGGTGTCCGCTCATGCCCGTTGTCCATCAGTTTCGCTATGGCCCACAGCTGGTTGGCGATATGATGAGGAATAAAGTGGTCTTTCTGTGCGTTCACCCTGGGCAGCAGCGCGGCCAGGGCCTCTTTGAGCCCTGGTGTCTGCTTCTGCCCGTTGTCCACCAGTTTCGCCATGGCCCACAGCAGGTTGGTGATTTCCTGTGGTTTAAAGTGAGCTTTCTTTACGACGTTCACGCAGGGCAACAGCGCGGCCACAGCCTCGTTGAGCTCTGGTGTCTGCTTCTGCCCTTTGTCCACCAGTTTCGCCATGGCCCACAGCAGATTGGCTATGCCTTGGGGATCAATATTCCTCGCTTCAGGTTTTTGGTTGCAGTGAAATATTATTGCATCAAGTAGCGTTGACAATAAGGCAGCTTGAGTACGCTCAACACGCTCATCTATGGGGTTATGGAGGGTAAAAACACCCGCTGAAGTAAAGGAATGCAGTGTTGTCGTCAGGCTTCGCCAATTCCAGCTCCGGGTTGCTGTGAAATTTTGCAGCAAACGCATCAGCTGGCTTTGTTCCGCTCGATTTAACGGTCTTTTAGCAGCTGACGTGTATTTTTTAATTGAACTGGCATATTGACCGTGATTTCTTCCATCATAGCGATGGCCGAAACGATCCGATTTACTCACCAGACCATCCATTACTTCTTGTTTAATGAGGGCATTGAAATCTTGAGCAGAGTTCACTGAGCGGAACATTAGATTTTGAGAAGGGCGTGCGTCAGAAGATTGGTAAAATTCGTTATGCCCTGGGAAAGCGCGAGAGGGATTATCCCACTGTTTGACTCTGGTATGTCTATATTGCCCACGCCTTGAAGAAGCGGCATGGTCATTCGGTTGGTTGTAATCATTATCTGATTTTGCGTATTTACTACTGGTACCAGCAGAACTTCTATCCATAATTATATTTCATTAATTCATGAAAATATAAAAAGCAGACTGCTGTTCTGTTCAAAAGTTCATTTTGCTGCAACGTCTATAAACGTAAACGGTTGGGGAAACACATCTACTCCTGATGCCATCAACCCGTTATTTTCAAATCATCCAGGGCAACACGTGTTTAACACTGGCATTCCTTCCCGGAATGTGAAAAAGGTTCTTTCGTCATGATGGGGGGAAGGTAATTACTGGCTGTTTGTTTTCTTCCTTTTTGCGGGTTTACCGGTTTGCTTCTCTGAATGTTCTTCGGCAGTCAGGTAACCGTGATCTGAGGGTTGCCTGCCTTTATCAGCAGTAACGTATGCCTCATCTGCCCACCTTCTTTTAAGTGATACAGGGCCATGCCCCGGAGGCGGTAAGCCTATCCTGGTCTTTATTTGATCAATGTATGGCTTCATTAAATCCTGACTCAAGAGCCTGTTAACCGGAATTTCAATGACCTCAAATCCTGCTTTTTGCAACAGTGCTATTTTAAGCAGGGTCGAACCATTCCTGGTCTTGAAATCACCACCCACGTAATGAGACGGTCCCTGAACTTCAATCACCATGTTGTGATCTGGCAGTAGCAGGTCAACCGGAGGTAATGAATTCAGACTCTTTTCTTCTTCAATCCTCAAAGATGGAATGTGGGATTGGAGTTGATTGCGGAAGTCGGATTGACGTTTTGAAACGATTGCATGGTAATGGGGGACGACCGGACACGCTCTGCCAAGCCAACTTGCGGCCTGGGCAATGGTGCGTTGATCCTCTTCATTGTGCAGGAATGTATTTTCCAGTCGGGTAAACAGGTCATCCATGGGCTTTTCAAGCACGTGATTTTTATTGGCATTGGCGACCAGACACAGCCTGGCACAGCAGACCATTACTCCCCAGAGAGACATCAATATGGCTTTCTGAGAGAGCTGATGGTTTTCACTGATTCGGTAGACCAGCGACTCGAACGTGGATGTAACCACGTTCAGCTCAACGAACTCACCCAGTTTCGCCATGGCCCACAGAAGGTTGGCGATTTCCTGTGGTTTAAAGTTAGCTTTCTGTGCGTTCACGTGGGACAACAGTGCGGTCACGGCCTCGTTGAGACCTGGTGTCTGCTTCTGTCCGTTGTCCACCAGTTTCGCCATGGCCCACAGCAGGTTGGCGATACTCTGGGCATTAAACCGGCCTTTCAGTGCGCTCACGAAGGGCAACAGCTCGGCTACGGCTTCTTTGAGCCCTGGTGTCTGCTCCTGCCCGTTGCCCACCAGTTTCGCCATGGCCCACAGCAGGTTGGCGATTTCCTGTGGTTTAAAGTGAGCTTTCTGTATGTTCACGTGGGGCAACAGCGCGGCCACGGCCTCGTTGAGCTCTGGCGTCCACTCCTGACCGTTGTCCACCAGTTTTGCTACGGCCCACAGCAGGTTGGCGATTTGCTGTGGGTTAAAGTGAGCTTTCTGTATGTTCACGTGGAGCAACAGCGCGGCCACGGCCTCGTTGAGCTCTGGTGTCCGCTCCTGACCGTTGTCCACCAGTTTTGCTACGGCCCACAGCAGGTTGGCGATTTCCTGTGGTTTAAAGTGGGCTTTCTGTATGTTCACGCGGGGTAGCAGGGCGACCATAGCCTCTTTGAGTTCTGGTGTCCGTTCCTGCCCGTTGTCTACCAGTTTCGCCATGGCCCACAGCAGGTTGGCGATATCCTGGGCATTAAATTGGTCTTTCTGTACGTTCACGTGGGGCAACAGCGTGGCCACGGCCTCTTTGATTTCTGGTGTTTGCTCCTGCCCGTTATCCACCAGTTTCGCCATGGCCCAGAGCAGGTTGGCGATATGCTGAGGAATAAATTGGTCTGTTTGTGCGTTCACGTGGGGCAATAGCGCGGCCACGGCCTCGTTGAGCCCAGGTGACCGAGCCTGGCCGTTGTCCACCAGTTTTGCCATGGCCCAGAGCAGGTTGGCGATACCCTGTGGTTTAAAGTTAGCTTTCTGTGTGTTCACGAGGAGCAACAGCGTGGCAACGGCTTTGTTGAGTTCTGGTGTCGGCTCCTGCCCGCTGTCCATCAGTTTCGCGATGGCCCACAGCAGGTTGGCGATTTCCTGTGGTTTAAAGTGAGCTTTCTGTGTGTTCACGTGGGGCAACAGCGCGGCCACAGCCTTTTTGAGCTCTGGTGTCGGCTCCTGCCCGATGTCCACCAGTTTCGCCGTGGCCCACAGCAGGTTGGCGATACCCTGGGCATCAATATCCTTGGCTTCAGGTTTTTGGTTGCACTTGAATATTATTGCATCAAGCAGAGTGGACAATAAGGTAGCTTGAGTGAGCTGAACACGCTCATCCATGGGCTTATGCGGGGTAAAAACACCCGCTGAAGTAAATGAATGCAGTGTTGTCGTCAGGCTTCGCCAATTCCAGCTCCGCGTTGCTGTGAAATTTTGCAGCAAACGCATCAGCTGGCTTTGTTCCGCTCGATTTAACGGTCTTTTAGCAGTTGACGTGTATTTTTTAATTGAACTGGCATATAGGCCGTGATCT
>NZ_JBLYZG010000134.1:0-4664 GCF_049310245.1 Endozoicomonas sp. ALB115
CCTGACTGAACTACTTGAACAGTTCATCTTCACTTCTGTTAATCATGGATGTTGATAGTAAATATTGTGCATTTTATGCTCGAGTGAATGAATTAATGAGAACCATTCTCTTCATGCGTAAGCCCTGCCCGTTAATTTTACAGTATTAACTCACTTCAAGATATTTCTTATCTGATTCAGTTTTTTGATTAGTATTAAATACTCATTATAAAATTCTTTTAGTTTTACACCATCTATTTTTACATATTGCGTCTTATTCTCACGCCACTCATACCTGTCCACAGCAAGAGAAACATGAGTGGAAGCAGTATCAGACTCTTTGGGCATCGCTGTCAGTTTATCTATCTCATAATCGCTCATGATTAAAAATCACTTTAGATATTGATTTTGTTGACAACCTTCTAAAATCCCATCTCCGAAATCAGCAGCCATTTTCATCTTCTGATCCATTGTATCTTGTGTTGGGATGTCGTATATCATATTTATTAATTCTCTTCCAGACTCTGTATTTTGCTTATTAAAATCATTTGAAATACTTTCCTTAGATTTACCAACTTGCCTTAACATCATTATCATGTATGAAGTTCTCGCCAACGAGCCACATGAAGTTGTTTTATCATATTTTTTATAATACTTTCTATTCAAGTAACTCTTATCAGCACTAAGGTTATTAGCGCTTTTAAGCAAATTAACTTCCTCTACATTATCAGCCTTTTTAATAAGAATAGGATTCTTTCCTTTTAAGCTTGGATCTTCACTACACCCATTAAAATATCCATCGGAAAATGTTGCAGCAGAATACAAACGTCCTTTTTCTGTTAGTCTGATTTTTTCAGAAAAAGCAACATGAATAACAGTATCAACAAAGTCTCTATTTATATCGTTGAATCTCTTTAATACTTCTTCTTTAGACTTACCAAACTGCCGATCAAGCATTACACCATAACTTATTGCCGCCCCTATACCACAATATGTATTTTGATCAAACTTTGTATAATAATCCTTAGATAAATAATCAAGCTCTGAATTATAGGTTAATTGCTTTGTAATTTCGTCTGAATACTCACAACTATTACCATCCCAAGTCCAATTTACAATTTTTTGACTTTCAGAAACTTCAAGCTTTGTAGTGCATGAACTTTTTAAGTCATACCCACCAAATATTGTTGTTTTTTTATTACTATAAAGTGTGCTGCCTACAACATTATATTCAGTTTTACTACTAGAAGTTTCAGGAATATGAACACTACTTTTTTTCGAATAAATATATAGCTTATTTCCATTTGGAAGATTCATTATCTGAGCAGGGTAACCCCATATTCTGGAATATGTATTTATATCTTTACCCAACCAACTATTCAATACTGCGGAATAGTTCTCGGACGATCTAATTGCACAACCAGTTATTAACATTGTTGCAACTATTGGTATAACTTTAATCCATTTAACCATTAGCTATTGATCTCTCTTCTACTTCCTGGAAGCCGAGCATCAGCTGTTCTTAGTTGATGTTTAAAACCTCGATTTCCTCTTACAATTTCTTTCCCGTTTTTATCAATGGTAATTATTGTTTCTTTTACAATATTCTTGTATTTACCACTTTCTTCAAACTCGAAACTGACAATATCAGATTTATAAATCCATTGTTGTGATCCAAGTGCTAGAAAGCTATACGTGCAATCATCAATAGTTACGTAATGTGCGTGTAGTGCTTTCGTATTTCCACCCTTACTTGGAGGGCGACTTTTTTCTTTCAAAAAAACAGAATAATTCTGAATTTTTTTGTTCAAAATTTTGTTCATTAATACTACTCAGAGGTAATGAAGCAAGAAGTTTTCAATTTTACCAATAATGCTGAGGTTGCACCATTGGCAGCTAACAGTCGTTTACATGAATCATGTTTCGCATAACATACTCTAGATTCGCTATACGTACCAGCCGAACCCCCCATACAAAAAATGTAACTGTTCAGCACCCCTCACATAAATCTGGCATTTTCTGATTTTTATACCATTCTCTTAAGCACTTTTATTTACCAACATTCGCCAACATGGTTCCAGAGCTGCCTACAACTATGTCGACTGAGACGCTCTTGAAAGAGAATGCACAGTTGTGCATAAGAGTTCCCTGTCTGGAAGAACGATGTAGAGAATTGGAAGAAAGGGTTAGCAAGAACAGTCAAAACAGCAGTAAGCCACCATCGTCTGATGGTTATCAAAAACCTTGTAAAAGCAGTGATTCCAGAGATAATCCCGCCGATACCGATGAAGGTGCTGATGCATCAAATAATGACAAACCCAATCCAAAAAGTCTGAGACAGTCTTCCGACAATAAATCCGGTGGACAGAAAGGGCATCAGGGAACTTGCCTCAAGCAGGTCGATAACCCTAATTATATTGAGTTCCTTCAGGTTAAAGAATGCCATAAATGTCAGGTTTCTCTCCTTGATAAGGAGTCGGTCAAATATATTGAGCGACGGTGTTTGAGCCAGGAAAGCTTGGTGAATTTGAAGTAACTGCCTATAAAGCTGAGGTCAAAATCTGCACATGTGGTTGCAAAAATCAGGCTAAATTCCCGGAAGGTGTAACTGCAGCCGTGCAATATGGCCCAGCTACTCAGGCTGTGGCCGTCTATCTTAATCAATATGATTTCGTACCGGATAAGCGTGTGTCAGAGTATTTTAATACGCTCTATAAAGATGAGTGTCAGCGCTGGAACGGTAGCCAATTTTGTGGCCAGGACCCATGAAAACCTGGCCTCTACTGAGGATGCCATTCGTGACGCCTTGCAGGAAACGGCAGTTGCCGGAGTCGATGAAACTGGCATGCGGGCCGAAGGCTCTCTTTATTGGTTACACGTTATGCGGGATGACCAATGGACACTTTACTACCAGGCTGAAAAGCGGGGTCGTGAGGCCATGGATGCGATGGGCATACTACTTACGTTTGTCGGCGTTCTGGTTCATGATCATTGGAAATCCTACTTTTCATATGCGGCAGTTCACGTTCTTTGCAATGCCCATTACCTGAGGGAGCTTTTGGGCATTGTTGACCGGGACGGCAATCAACTGGCGTTACGTCTGATGAAATTGCTCAGGCTTTCCTGGCATTATTGCAAGGGCTTTAAGACCATAGGTATGCTACAAATGCCGGGTGTTATCCATGAACGTATTGAGAAGATTTATGACCGCTTACTTCAGCGGGCATTAACGAAAGAAGTCGCCTATATGGAGAAACAGCGGCAAGAGCTCGGCCGTAAGAAAGTCAAAAATACCAAAGCCTACAACCTCTTCAAACGACTCATTGAGTTCAAAACTGAAACACTGCGGTTCATGTCAGATTTTACAATCCCCTTCGACAACAATGGCAGTGAACGGGATATTCGCATGGCCAAGTTAAAGCGGAAAATCTCAGGCTGCTTCAGGAGTGCGGACGGAGGTGCTTTTTTTGCACGGATTCGGAGCTATCTGTCGTCAGCTAGAAAATAGGGTATGGATATATACCAGTCACTACTTAGAGCTGTTCAGAATTACAGCAATATGCCTTTGCTGGGTGCTGAATAGTTACCTGCCATGAAAACTTTTGAGTTTAACCAAAGCTCACTTGATACGGCCTTATCCCTCAATATATGACACGATTTTGCCGGTGATCAGGTACAGACACGGAGCCGCTTTCTGACGGGCGATACTATTATCACCAGCACTGGTGCCGCACCTGAGAAAACCACCTGGCAAATCGGCCTGGGCGCTAATTATATGATTAGCAATAATCTGACCGCATCTGTCAATTACGATCATACCTGGAAGTCTGGTTTTGATGCTGACACTATCAGTGCCAAATTGAGATACGACTTTTAATCATTGATAGTAAATGGAGCTTTGGGTCGTAGCTCCATTGAGTACTTTTATACTTCAACGCTCGAGTGGATTAGCATATTCCGGCTTAATGCCAAGCGCTTCAAGGTAATCTGGCAGGTTGAGTATGCAGAGGAAATCGCTCCAGGGTAAAAAAATAAACTTATTCTGGAGAAAGTGTCGTATATCTTCAGCTTCCGAGGAGTATACAAAAGCGGCCAGCCAGTTCACATCACTCAGGCTTTGCATGTGAGCCTCATATAACGCATCACTGCTGATCTCTATTTCTGTGGGCAACTGTCCTGTGGCACCATCAATACCCTGCCGGGCTTTTGCCAGATTATGGATATTCATGCATCCCTTTGCTGTTGAATCTAATGCCTTGGGGTTAATCCCTGCTTGAATCATCCCCCGCCGGAAATGGGAGTCTCTTTTGATCAAGTAGTACAAAAGACATGCCTGATAACAGGGGATTGGCAGGTTTTTATCCTCTTTGGTCAAGCTTTTTCTGAGAATCTCTTTTTGAGGCTCAGCCAGAAAACCGGCAGCCCATGGGGACATCAATATCATGTTGACCAGCCCGGAGTCTGGGGAGGTCATTTGCTTCAGGGCCCGGAACATACTTTGTTGCAGTCTGTCTCGCTCTGCACACAGTGCGTACTCATCACCGGGCAGCATTCTGTTAGCCTCAATCTCAATAATGGTCTTCTGATTAGCGAGCCTGAATTCGTATCATAAATGCATAACCTCTGTAACCAGAGGGTTGCCACTGAACTGCCTTTGAAATGAATCAGAACTCAGGGGTACTCTG
>NZ_JBLYZG010000135.1:0-4589 GCF_049310245.1 Endozoicomonas sp. ALB115
AAAAGCAGGATTTGAGGTCATTGAAATCCCGACTAACCAGCTTTTGAACAACGATTTAATGAAACCCTATATTGATCAAATAAAGATCAGGGTAAGCATCGCGCCACAGGAGCATGGCTCTGTATCACTTAAAAGAGGAGGGTGGGCAGGTGCTCCATACGTGACTGGTGAAGAACATTTAGCAGAGCAAACCAACCCGACAAAGAGGAAGAAAACAGGCAGCCAGTAATCGCCTTCCACCCATCATGACTCAAGTAAACTTTTCCGCAAAATGAACTTCTGGGCAGAACAGCAGTCTGCTTTTTATATTTTCATGAATTAATGAAATATAATTATGGATAGACGTTCTGCTGGTATCAGTGGTCATTACGCAAGATCAGGTAATGGTTACAACCAACAAGATGACCATGCCGCTTCATCAAGGCGTGGACGATATAGACATGCCACAGTCAGACAGTGGGATAATACTCCACGCACTACACCGGGGTGTAATCAATTTTACCAATCTCCTGCCGTATGCCCTTCTCAACATCTACAGCGCCGTTCAATAATCCCTGCCCAAGATTTTAATGCGCTCATCAAACCAGAAATAATGGATGATCTGGTGCGTAAATCGGTCCGTTTCGGTCATCGCTATGATGGGAGAAATCACGGCCTGTATGCCAATTCAATTAAACAATACACATCCGCTGCGAAAAGACCGTTAAATCGAGCGGAACAAAGCCAGCTGATAGGTCTGCTGCAAAATTTTACCATAACACGGCGTTGGGACTGGCGAAGCCTGACGACAACACTTCACTCATTGACTTCTGCAGGTGTTTTTACCCCTCATAAACCCATGGATGAGCGTGTCAAGCTTACTCAAGCGGCCTTATTGTCAACGCTACTTGATGCAATAATATTCAAGTGCAACCAAAAACCTCAAGCCAGGGACATTGATGCCCGGGGAATCGCCAACCTGCTGTGGGCCATGGCGAAACTGGTGGACAACGGGCTGGAGCAGACACCAGAATTCAACGAGACCGTGCCCGCGCTGTTGCCCCACGTGAACACACAGAAAGCTCACTTCAAACCACAGGAAGTCACCAACCTGCTGTGGGCCATGGCGAAACTGGTGGACAACGGGCTGGAGCGGACACCTGGGCTCAAAGATGCTGTGGCCGCCCTGCTGCCCCTCCTGAACGCACAGAAAAATCAACTTAACGCCCAGAGTATTGCCAACCTGCTGTGGGCCATGGCGAAACTGGTGGACAACCGGCTGGAGCGGACACCAGGGCTCAACGAGGCCGTAGCCACCCTGTTGCCCCTCGTGAACGCACAGAAAAACCAATTTATTCCTCAGCATATCGCCAACCTGCTGTGGGCCATGGCGAAACTGGTGGACAACCGGCTGGAGCGGACACCAGGGCTCAACGAGGCCGTGGCCGTGCTGTTGCCACAAGTGAACCCAGAGAAAGCTGACTTTAAACCACAGGAAATCGCAAGCCTGCTGTGGGCCATGGCGAAACTGGTGGACAACCGGCTGGAGCGGACACCAGAGCTAAACGAGGCCGTGGCCACCCTGTTGCCCCTCGTGAACGCACAGAAAAACCAATTTATTCCTCAGCATATCGTCAACCTGCTGTGGGCCATGGCGAAACTGGTGGACAACGGGCCACAGTGGACGCCAGGGTTTAACCAAACCGTGGCCGCGCTGTTGCCCCAAATGAGTGCGCAGAAAGCCAACTTTACACCACAGGGTATCGCTAACCTGCTGTGGGCCATGGCGAAACTGGTGGACAACGGGCAGGAGCACACACCAGAACTCAAAGAGGCTGTGGCCGTGTTGTTGCCCCACGTAAACGTACAGAAAGACCAATTTGTTCCTCAGGGTATCGCCAACCTGCTGTGGGCCATGGCAAAAATGGTCGACAACGGACAGGAGCACATACCAGGACTCAAAGAGGCCGTGGCCGCGCTGTTGCCCCATGTGAACGCTCAGAAAGACCAATTTAATGCCCGGGATATCGCCAACCTGCTGTGGGCCATGGCGAAACTGGTGGACAGCGGGCTGGAGCAAACACCAGAGCTCAAGGACGCTGTGGCCGCACTGTTGCCCCACGTGAACGCACCCAAAGACCAAGTTATTCCTCAGCATATCGCCAACCTGCTTTGGGCCATGGCGAAACTGGTGAGCAGCGGGCTGGAGCGGACGTCGGGTCTCAACGAGGCCGTGGCGGCGTTGTTGCCCCACATTAATGCACAGAAAGCTCACTTTAAACCACAGGAAATCGCCAACCTGCTGTGGGCCATGGCGAAACTGGTGGACCGCAGGCAGGAGCGAACACCAGAGCTAAAAGAAGCAGTGACCGCGCTGTTGTGCCAAATGAACGCACAGAAAGCCAACTTTAAACCTCAGGAAATCACCAACCTGCTGTGGGCCATGGTGAAATTGGTGGACAACGGGCAAGAGCAGACACCAGAGCTCAACAAGGCCGTGGCCGGGCTGTTGCCCCACATGAACGCACAGAAAGCCCAATTTAATGCCCAGGACATCGCCAACCTGCTGTGGGCCATGGCAAAACTGGTGGACAGCGGGCAGGAGAAGATACCAGGGCTCATGGAGGCCGCGGCCGCGCTGTTGCCCTACGTGAACGCACAGAAAACTAACTTTACACCACAGGCAATCGCCAACCTGCTGTGGGCTATGGCGAAACTGGTGGATAAAGGGCAGGAGCAGACACCAGGGCTCAACGAGGTTGTGATCTCGCTGTTGCCCCTCGTGAACGCACAGAAAGATCAATTTACTGCCCAGGGTATTGCCAACCTGCTGTGGGCCACGGCCAAACTGGGTGAACTCGTTGAGCTGAACGTGGTTACCTCTACGTTCGAATCGCTTCTCTATCGAATCAGTAAGAACCTTCAGTTTTCTCAGAAAGAGATATCGATGTCTCTCTGGGGAGTAATGGTATGCTGTGCCAGGTTGTTTCTGGACTCTAATACCAATAAAAATAACCTATTTGAAAAACACATGGATGACCTGTTCATTCGTCTGGAAAATACATCGCCAGATAATGGAGAGGATCAATCCATCCTTGCCATGGCTGCAAGTTGGCTTGGCAGAACCTGTTTGGTCGTCCGCCATTTCCAGACAACCATTTCAAAAAACCAGGTCGACTTCCGTGATCAACTCAAATCATCTATTCCAGCTTTGACGATCGAAGAGGAAAAGAGTCTGAATTCATTACCTCCGGTTGACCTGCTACTGCCAGATCACAACATGGTGATTGAAGTTCAGGGACCGTCTCATTACGTGGGTGGTGATTTCAACACCAGGAATGGTTCGACTTTGCTTAAAATCGCACTGTTGCAAAAAGCAGGATTTGAGGTCATTGAAATCCCGACTAACCAGCTTTTGAACAACGATTTAATGAAACCCTATATTGATCAAATCAAGACCAGGATAGGCATCCCGCCACAAGGTCATGCCTCTGTACCACTTAAAAGAGGGTGGACAGATTCTGCATACGTGACTGGTGAAGAACATTTAGCAGAGCAAATCAACCCGGCAAAGAGGAAGAAAACAAACAGCCAGTAATCGCCTTCCTCCCATCATGACTCAAGTAAACTTTTCCGCAAAATGAACTTCTGAGCAGAACAGCAGTCTGCTTTTTATATTTTCATGAATTAATGAAATAAAATTATGGATAGAAGTTCTGCTGGTATCAGTGGTAAATACGCAAGATCAGGTAATGATGACAACCAACCGGATGAGTCTGCTGCTGCTTCAAGGCGTGGACGGTATAGACAGTGTACAGTCAGACATCGGAATAACCCCCTCCGCCCTACCCCGTGGCATAATGAATTTTACCATTCTTCAGGCCCATGCTCTTCTCAATATCTAGTGCGCCGTTCCGTCAACCCGACTCAAGATTTTAATGCCCTCATCAAACAGGAAGTAATGGATGATCTGGTGAGTAAATCGGAACGTTTCGGTCATCGCTATGATGGGAGAAATCACGGTCAGTATGCCAGTTCAATTAAAAAATACTCATCAGCTGCTAAAAGACCGTTAAATCGAACAGAACAAAGCCAGCTGATGCGTTTGCTGCAAAATTTTACTGCAACACGGAGCTGGAATTGGCGAAGCCTGACGACAACACTTCACTCATTGACTTCAGCGGGTGTTTTTACCCCTCATAAACCCATGGATGAGCGTGTTAAGCGTACTCAAGCTGCCTTATTGTCAACGCTACTGGATGCAATAATATTCAAGTGCAACAAAAAAGCTGAAGCATGGGAGATTGATGCCCAGGGAATCGCCAACCTGCTGTGGGCCATGACGAAACTGGTGGATAACGGGCAGGAGCAGACACCAGAATTCAACAAGGCCATGGCCGCGCTGTTGCCCCACGTGAACGCACAGAAAACTCACTTTAAACCACAGGAAGTCACCAACCTGGTGTGGGCCGTGGCGAAACTGCTGGACAACGGGCAGCTGCGTAAAGCAGAGCTCAAAGAGGCCGTGGCCGCCCTGTTGCCCCTCGTGCAAGCACAGAAAAACCAACTTAATGCCCAGGGCATTGCCAACCTGCTGTGGGCCATGGCGA